>JAAZFA010000058.1 GCA_012511995.1 Thermoproteota archaeon
GGTATCTACAAATAAATGATTTTATCAGGAAACTGTTTCAATAACCGTTTCAAAACTGTTTCAGTCAACAATCAAACCACACACAGACCAATAGTATCTTGAGGTGAAAAAGAATGAACACAAAACTTGTCCTCGCAATAACCTCTATCGCCCTCGTCGTTATAGGGCTCATTGGAGTTACAACAGCACAATTCACCAGCACTCAAAACACCACTAATCAAAACATTAACCGAGCACATCCGCCATGCACAACAAATCCAGAAGCATCCCCGAACTGGAACAACACAACAACCGGTGAACCAGATTGCTACAACAATTGTACACACCCAAGCTACTGTTACAACGAAACAAACGCTGGGCACTGCCAGAACCAGTATGGGAACTGCTATGGCTACGGTTATGGCTCCAAACAAACTCAGGATTATAGCGAAGATATGGTAGGAAAGAATAGTTATGGACGGGGCTGCCACAAATAAGAGCGGGTCAACCCTGCGCCATTTTTCTTGTTTTTATTCGATTTTTGTGGGTTTATATCTAGATAGAATACCTTTACCGATTTTCGGCGGTCGCGGTTTCCAAGCAGCTAAACGTAACTTTAGCTCTTCGTCAGACAATTCAACTTTAAGAATGCGGTTAGGTATATCAATGGTTATTACGTCACCGTTTTTAATAACTGCGATAGGTCCGCCTTCGAAAGCTTCTGGCGCAATATGACCGATACTACCACCTCTAGTCGCGCCGCTAAAGCGTCCATCGGTAATTAAAGCAACCTCTTCAGATAGGCCCATTCCCGCAATTGCTGCTGTGGGAAATAACATTTCCGGCATTCCTGGACCACCACTTGGGCCTTCATATCTAATGGTGACAACATCACCAGATTTTATTTCGCCACCACGGATTGCAGTTAAGGCTTCCGACTCAGAATCAAAGACTTTTGCTGGTCCTGTATGTTTCATCATGCTCTCAGAAACACCTGCAGATTTAATAACAGACCCCTTGGGTGCAAGGTTTCCTGTTAAAATTGCTATACCACCTTCTTTATGAACCGGATCAATAATTGGTCGAATGACGCTACGATTTTGAACATGTGCATCTTTAATGTTTTCTTTAACCATATTACCATTGACTGTAGGTAAATCTAATTTTAGAAGACTTTCAAGTTCCTTCATAACTGCTGGTATACCACCTGCCGCATCTAAATCTTCCATCGCATAAACACCGCTGGGTATCATGCTGCAAATGTGTGGAACCTTTCGCCCAATCACATCAAACGCTGTTAGTGGTAGTGTTACTCCTGCTTCTTTAGCTATGGCTGGCAAGTGCAAAGTGGTATTGGTTGACCCCCCTAACGCCATATCGACTGCGATGGCGTTTTCAAAGGCTTCTTTGGTTAATATCTGTGAAGGCTTTAGATCTTGCTGAACAAGCCCAATTATTTGTTTGCCTGTGGCACGGGCTAGACGCATCTTGAATGCACTTGTAGCTAATGAAGTTGCACAGTATGGAAGGGACATTCCTAAGGCTTCAGTCATACACGCCATTGTATTGGCAGTAAACAGGCCGCTGCAACTTCCGCAGCTAGGACAAGCGTTTGATTCTAGTTCAAGAAGTTCAGTTTCTGAAAGTACACCAGCAGTAACTTGACCAAGTGCTTCAGGCATATTGGAGTAGCTGACTTTTTTTCCACGGTGGCGTCCCGCTTGCATCGGTCCACCCGTAACCATGATAGAAGGAATGTTTATTCGTGCAGCTGCCATCAGCATACCAGGGGTAATTTTATCACAATTAGAGATCATGACAAGACCATCTAAACTATGTGCTTGAATCATGATTTCTACAGAGTCTGCAACTATTTCGCGACTAGGAAGGCTGTAGCGCATTCCTTGATGCCCCATGGCAATTCCGTCGCAAACTGCGATAGTATTGAATTCAAAAGGTATGCCACCTGCTGATTGGATACCCTCTTTGACGGCTTCACCAATGCTTCTTAGATGAATATGACCTGGGACTATGTTTGTGTAGCTGTTCGCCACTCCGATGAACGGTTTGTTAAAATCATCGTCGCCTAAGCCTAACGATTTGAGGAGTGCACGATGAGGCGCCTTCTCAGTTCCAGTTTTTACGTTATTACTTCTCACTTCAGGGTCCTTCTGATATAAGCGGTTTCTGTAAAACTTATGAATGCTATGGCGGTTTTAAGTTTTGTGGGATATCTCACTTTGCGCTTTTTGTAAAACACCCTTATACACAACGAATTACTCCAGTTTATAAAGTCTGATTTTTGTGATTGTGTAATCACTACTGCAAACGCTTTTAGTAAACAAACCGCTATTTGCTTATTGACTTTACCGCAATACAGACGAGCCAGCGCTCTATAAATAAAATAAAAAGGCGGTATCTATGTTAATCACTGATTTTATCGAAGGAATAGAAATGCAAATTGAATATATACCAAAAAAGCGGTTGATAGCAGCGTGGAATACGCTTAGTAAAAAACCTTTTCCAAAAGTTCGCATGCTCCGCTTAAGTGACAACGACTTCAATCATGTATTGCAGCATAGACAGTGTATAGAAGATGACCTCCGAGAAATTGAGGAGTGGGGACGAGTATTATCCATCAAAGATACCGATGCTTGCATTTTTAACGCAGAAGACACCGACAATATGGACTATATAATACTGGCTAGGAAGAACCCCTATCATAGTTTAGAAGAAATAATCCTTCATGAACTAAGACACATAGTCAACGGCGACCTCTAACCAAAAAGACATGCACCTGCTTTTTTGAACAACCGCAAACTATCTGTATTGGGTAAATCTGCGAAGTACAACATAAAATAGGTTACACCTAAATCTGCATAAGCTTGAAAGCCCCTGATACAGTCTTCAACTGTTCCAACCAGTGTATACTGCTTGAAACTATCTATTGAAATACCCTCTGGCTTAAACTCGGCAATTTTTAAAACAAGATCATTTTGGTCATGCGCAACTAATATCTGCCCACTAGGCCAACAGGATTGCTCGATTTCGCTGAAGTCCCGACCAATAAGCTGACAGTAACGATGTAAAACATTCAATTTACGGCGATAATCCTCTATTGAAGGCAGAAAACCCCAGTCAAAACGGTCTGCATATTTTGCAACAACTCTTAAAGTATGTTTTTCACCGCTACCACCTACAACAATGGGTGGACGGGGCTTCTGTATGGGTTTAGGTTCACAAATGGCATCTTTTAAGGAATAATATTTACCTTGAAAACTAGCTTTTGGGTAAGTCCAAAGCCGTCGAATCACCTCTAAAGCCTCTTCCATTTGAGCTATTCTAATGGAGGGTTTAGGAAAACCAAAGCCATAGGCGAGATGTTCAGCTTCTTGAATTCCAGCCCCTATACCAAATTCTAACCGACCATTTGAGACAACGTCCAGTGTTGCTGCGGCTTTTGCTAGCAATCCGGGGTTACGGTGAGCACTACAGGTAACCATAGTTCCTAATCGTATTCTGCTCGTTGAGGCAGCCAAAGCAGATAACGTTACCCAACACTCAAGAATTGATGTGTTATTATACATGAGGTGATCATCGATCCAAACAGAATCATAACCCAATCGATCACACTCTTGAACAGCACTCTTTAGGCGTTGATATTGTTCAGTAGAATTGTAAGCCTTGAAAGCGTAGAAGGGAAGGAAAACACCAAACTTTAGTTTAGCCAACTAAACCCTAACCTAGTAACTATGATACATCTATTATCCTAATATAAATTATAGATTTAGTTACATCAAGAGGCACTCTTTTTATTAAAAGTCTGAAATATCATGTAGAAAACTGGTTTTAAGCTAGAAATATAATTATAATTCAAAAAAGGTATGCAACACGCGTAAAGTGATCACTATGCCCGCTAAACCGCCTTCTATATTCGACCTTATGAATGAGGAAGAGACAGCGATTAGTGAGGAAGAGGAACGCAAGAAACGTAGAAAAGAACTAATAGAACCCACAGGGGTCAAAGAACTTTTTAAAGAAGGAAAAATCAGCATCAACAAGTTTACTTGTGTTGGAGGTCAATGCAAACTTTGCATCACCGCTTGCCCTACCAATGCGTTATACTGGGGCACAGGTGAAGTAGGCATAATCGAGGACCTCTGCGTTTATTGTGGCGCTTGTGTAGTCAGTTGTATGGTTGATGATTGCATCAAGGTTGAACGCATTGGAGATGATGGTAAAACAGAGCGTTTTAGTAAAATAGGTGATGTAATAAAAATAGGTGAACGAAAGAATACTAAAAAGAGATTTGATCGGGTTAAAAGTAATGCAGTAATCCTGCGGCGTGCCCCAAAAGAGCCAAAACAAAAAAGGAAAAAAGTTGTAGCAAATTTAGAGCCTCTTTAGTAGAATTGACAGCCAACGCTTGAAATGAAAACCATGCAATCAATGAGCCATAATTTAAACGCTATCACCATCGTGAGGCAGCTAAGAAAGTAATGTAGACTATACTAAAAAAGAAAATGTTGGTTTATTTTTTGACTGATCGCCAACAGAAACTTGTACAACAATATTTTGTCCATATGCTACTTTCTGTCAGGAAAACTTCGGAACCAATGAATCATAGTCTGAGTTGACCGTCTTTAGAGGTTAACAATCCTCCATTATAGGCATACGCCAGAATAGGAATTATTGGTTGTGTAGCACTGACTGGTTCGTTTGTATCTGGGACAAAAGTAACATAGCCTGTATCGTTTACGACCTAAGAATAGAGTAGAGCTTGTGGGTGATTATCGGTTGAATTAGTGTTTTGATATAGTAACCGTTGTTTGGTAAACCACCAACTATGTTGATTAAGTAGAGAACAAAGATACCTACATAATTATCGACTGTTTATATCGAATCATAGGTGTTTCTTCCAGCCATTCCACTCGCAGACAGCAACGTTATAAGGTCACCACTGTCTAAAATTATAGTTGTTCCATTGCTAGTTTTAACTGTTAAGGTCATAGTACTAGGCAATACGGTGTTAATTTGGATTTGTGCTTATACCTTTGGCGCTTTCTCGTTTGGTCAAATTTGAAATAGTTAGAGACAGTGGGCAATAATCGTCTTTAAGAGCTGTGCCATTTGCCACATTAGCTACGATGATATTACTGTTTTCTATTACATGGGTGCTATCCAATACAATTGTGTAACCATTGTCACCTACAACAGATACAGTGTAGCAAAGTGATAAGACGCCAATAGCTAATGTAGCCGGTGTCGACATAGTACTTTACTAGTTGGTGGAGCGTAATGCCTTCCCAAACACTATTGCTGTTTGCATCGTTTTGCGTCCATGTTGCAGGGTGTTGGCTTGCTTGTTCTTCAAAAGCGGTATTTGTCATGTTGGTTGATTTTTCCGCCTGTGTAGTTTAGGTTCCACTTTACTGGCATTGGAGTGGGTTTAGGGTTGATATTGGGGCGTTTGTTGATTTGGTAATAGATGATTTTGGTTTCGTAGTTTGTTTGACAGTAGGTTGTGGAGTGGGAGATGATGTGGGGGAGGGAGATGATGAAGAGGTAGGTGAGGGGACCGGTGTGGGATTGAAGTTTTGCTCGTTGTTTGGTTGGGGATATGCTTGCCATGCTACCACTGTTGCTGCAGCGATTATTATTATCACTACTATTATTCCAATCAACTATTTTTCCAGCGATTTTATTCGACATTATCATTTTATCATATCGGAGCTTGCTGCTCCGACAACTCAAATAAATATTTCGATCAAATATCAAACGAAAAACGATACAATAAAACCATTCACAATTGGAATAAAAAAATAGACAGCTATTTGTAGCTTAACAAAGAAATGGAAAAAAAGTGAACCTATAGCAATAACTAACAGGAACTGTTTTCCAGAAATAACCATCCAGGAGAATACGGGTCAAACGACACAACATATTTAACATCTAAAAAAACAAAATAGACAGGAAAACAGATAAGGTTAAAACATTAGTCTACAGGACTACAAGGAAGAAATCTTATGACTAAAACTTACACCATAGTAGCGCTTAAAGGCGACGGCATCGGTCCTGAAGTTACCGAAGCCACCATCAAGGTCCTTGAAGCAGTAGAAAAGAAATCTAACTTTAAACTAGACATACTATATGGCGAAGCAGGTGCCCACTGTATACCACAATACGGCACCAACCTGCCCCAAGAAACATTAGAGCTTATCAAGAATAGCAACGCATGTCTCAAAGGTCCCATGACTACGCCTGAAGAAGCAGGTGCCCCAGTAAGCGTAGCAGTCACCTTACGTCGAATATTCAATCTCTATGCAAACGTTCGCCCATGCCGCACATATCCAAATGTAAATTCTATAAAACCTAACATTGATCTCGTTGTTGTACGAGAAAATACAGAAGGACTCTATTCAGGTGCGGAAGCCCTACTCACACCAGGTGTCGGCATAGCACTTAGAATAATCACAAAAGAAGCCTCACTCAAAGTGGCAGAGTTCGCATTCAAACTTGCCATGCAACGCAAAAAACACCTAACATACATCCATAAAGGCAATATCCTTCGCATAACTGACGGTATATTCAAAGATGCAGTTAAAGAAATACAAACAAAATATCCTGAGGTAGAAGTCGACGATCTTCACATAGACGCAGCAACTATGCAACTCATCAAGCAACCAGAAAAATATGATGTTATGGTTACAACTAATCTTTTCGGCGATATCATCAGCGACGAAGCAGCACAAGTCACAGGTAGCTTAGGTCTAGCTGCAGGCGCAAACATCGGAGAGAATTACGGCATGTTCGAACCAGTCCATGGCTCTGCACCAAAGTACACCAATATGAATCGCGTCAACCCAATTGCGACAATAATGGCGGGTGTAATGATGCTGGATTATCTAGGGGAAAAAACTGCAGCAAAAATAATTGAAAATGCAATTTTGAATGTACTCGAAGAGGGTAAAGTACGTACACATGACCTTGGCGGTCAAGCAAAAGGCACAGAAATAACTGATGCAATTGTGGCTAAAATTTAGCCACTTCTTTTATTTATGGTGACTCACGACAAACGTGTTTGAATCAACATGGACTTCAACAGAACCCTTTTGAGATTCCTTGACTCGTGCATTAACCAACAATAGTTGCGGATTTTCCCTTAGTAATCGCTCGATTTCTTCAACTTTCTCATTCCAAACAACCACAATGACTTCACCCGAGTCATCTCTGAATGCTAAACGCATGACTATACCAGCGCTATTGTCATTTTTATGGAAACTATTCTTCCCATAAACCGCCTTCACTGTTCCAATTAAGTGCACGCTACCTGAATTGGCATTTAGTGAAGCAATCTTTGATGTAAATTTTTCAATAGGCGAAAAATCTTCAAGTTTAGTTACCGGTTGAACCTCAATAAGACTTTTGGAACCTAAGTGGAGTTCAATCTTACCATAGCGATCGACTTTAGTATAACCATGAAGCAGACGAACAGTTTGACCTGATTTTAATCCGCCCGTCTCAATAAATTCAGCCTTTTCGTTCCAGAGTACCACACGTAAAAGACCATCATTATCACCAAGCATTAATGTGCCAAATTTCCCATTTTTCTCTTCACCTTGGAATGTTCGCACAGAAGAAACTGCAACCAAACGCCCAGCTATTGACACATCATACAATCCCGCAAACAACCTTCCTGAAGGAAGGATGCTAGCGTTTTCAAAGGAAATTTGTTGAACCTGAAGTCCCAACTTTGCAGCTATGAGCCTAAGAAGAGTTTCATCACCCAACAAACCACCTGTTTTGATGCGTTCAGCAGCTAATCTTTCTGATATTTGGGCATGGGTAATCTGTGGGTTTTTTGACTGTATCTCTTCGATAAGGGTTTGGGTGGTCATCTTGCGCCGTCACGATTAAACTGCTTGGGCGTTAATAATTTTTCGGGCAAAACGTTTCAACTGTTATATTTATTAAAGCACGTTCTACCTTGAATTTGGGTGCTATAAATAGATATGGTGGATTTAAGGGTTCTATATTCAATTGGTATTGCACTTGTAGTTATTGGAATAGCAGTGATTACCATAGCTATCATCCGCACCTCAACCAACGAAAAATCAGAGGAGGGACATGTACGAGGAGCAGGTGTAATTATGATTGGACCAATTCCAATAATCTTTGGAACAGATAAGAAATCAGTAAAAACCATTTTAGCATTAGCGATTGCATTGTCTATTGTGGTCTTAATAATTCTGGTTCTCTACTATAGATTACTGAGGTGAGAGGTATGTTAGGTAAACAAGATGAGGCTAACATCAGGATTTCTAGCAGAATGTTTAGTCTTGTAATATTTGGAATTGTACTAGTGTTTATTGGTACATTCATCATAATTGTTGCTTCCTTAGTTCTCGGTGGCTCTGGTAACGTTGGTGGTATTATTATGATTGGACCAATTCCAATAGTTTTTGGTGCGGGACCTAATACAACTTACTTGATAGTCATAGGAGCAGTCTTGTCTATAATCAGTGTAATTTTATTTATAGTTACGAATAGACGAACCAGACTAAAAGAAGAAGTATAGAATTATTCTTCAGTTGTCTCGTCATCTTTCCCATAATAAACATATAGGAAAATTAAAGCTAAAGCAATGAATATGGACCCCATCAAAATGTATTGAAGGGTTAGGAAATATGCGCTTATATCCATCGAGATTCCTCTTGTAGTTTTATTATTACTCTTGTAACTTTAAATATTTAAGGAATAGCTTTTTTCCATTCATTCATCAACATATTATAGCATTCATCAGATTCCACAATTGTTGTAAACCAGCCCAGGTTCTGAGCCAATTTATGCGTTAAAAGATGATAGCACATATGCACTTTCTTGTCTAGTACACGAAAATAAAAGTCGTCACATGTACAGAATTCTACTTTGGGCATGATGAGGTAGTCACGTTCCCTGCCAAGGACTATCCAAACGACGCGACCACTTGGCCGAAAAACATATTTTTTTACCCTACCCTCTTTTAATGCATCTAGAGCCTTAGTGAAACGTTGCCCAAACAGTTCATATAGTTGAGTAAGACTGTCACCGGATAGTTTACCAACTGCTTTAGCTTCTCTACATATAGCATTCAAAGTGTCAATTTCAGGATTATCACTCATTAGTATACTACAGTATTAAATGAAATAAGGGAGAATTTAGGTTTTTAGCCTATATTTATTGATTCGCCTTTCGACTGAGAGGGGATAACCTTAGGCAGAACCACTTCTAGAACACCGTTCTTGTAGGTCGATTTAGCTTCCTTGACACTAACTTTTACAGGTAACTGTACCTCTTTGTAATACTTGTTCTGAGAGGTATCAACGGAAATATCTATTGAGTCTTCGGTTCCACGCAATTTAATGTCAGTCTTTTCTACGCCAGGCAATTCAGCGACAACACGCACTTCCTTATCGGTTTCCACAATATCGATGAGTGGTTCGCGTCCTTCCCTAACTTCAGGGGATCCTTTGCGTCCTTTTTTAATATTTCCAAATTCCTGAATTTCGGGTTTGCCATCTGGGCTGATTTTCATGCTGTAGCCATAAACAAATGGACCTAGTTCTTTGACGGTTGAACCGTCGGGAAGTTTACGTTCTTTAATGTATTCTTTGGGGACTTTTTCAGTAAAAATCTTCAGCTCCTCATCCATCATCCGCTCTATCTCTTTGAACATGTTGTCGATATCTCCAAAGAACGGATCTTTTGATGTACGATGTCGCTTAAACCATTCAGGATATTCGCCATTGTCTGAGAACATAACAACTTTCACCTATCACATAATAATTTTGTTTGCGTCTTCAATAAATTTTTTGTTATATTATTCGCTACTGCAACCATGCATACCAGTTTTACGGCTCAAAAAACAAAAAAATGCCTAACATACTTCCTTATTCCAGCTCACCCAACATACCTCAACATAGAGGATGAGAAAATCAACAAA
>JAAZFA010000403.1 GCA_012511995.1 Thermoproteota archaeon
AGAGAGACTGCGACTCACTCTTAGGAGGAGGAAAAATGCAAATGCGTTAGGCACCACACATAGAAGATAGTTTTAGAGCTGTTCTTGAAGCCTCTCTTACAACATAAACATAGTATACTTTAATGGGATAATGTTGCGTGCATGTAAACTGCGACGCAGCATTCAACTAAGCACATATCAACTAAAATAATACTCGAGCAACAATCCTGTTCAATAAGGGTAGAAATGGCTGGGCTCCATTAGGAAAAAAGGAAAATGCAAATTCTCTAGTCATGACAATCTACTTGGAAAGAACTAAATTTGGAGCAAACACTGCAGTCTTTCTCTACAATAACAAACACTGTTTTCCAGCAGGATTAAAATGCGCACATATTAACCGAGACACATTACATTTTCCGCTTTTACCCCATAATTAATTACTGCCAAACAAAAGACATTTCACATAAAAAAACTATAAACCCGTATAGTATACATCTTTTTTGTTTGTTTTTGTCTGTTTAAAAAAACAAGACAGACCAAGTTCAATTGATAGAAAAAACACCCCAACCAGCGCAAAAAGCCCCAACTTAAACGACTTGTAATATTACATATGTATGGACTTATGAAAAAAATAAAAAAACGCTTAACATAGAAAAGATCGCAAATTAAAATAAGGTAATAACAGGTTCTCCATCGTGTAGAAACCATTTTTTTTATCCAAAAGATGCTTAGCGGCAAACAACGCACCGTTACCAAAAGCCTCTCTTTGTATAGACTCATGAATCAAACGGATAGTTTGGTAGGGAAAACCAAAAATAATTTCATGCCTACCAACGATACCACCAGCCCTAACCGATTTTATGTCTGCACAGGGTAGCGCTAAAGTTTCAGAAATCTTGATCGCAGTCCCAGAAACCTCTTTTTTATCTTTAAAATGTTCTTCAATAATTTCAACATCAGTATAAGGTGCGATTGCTTTTAGAATCTTTGCTGCAAGCATCAAAAAATTAATACCAATTGTAATGTTAGGAGAACAAAGAACACTTGTTTGCTCAGATAATTTTTTTAAATAATCTCTCGTTTCAGGCGGATAAACAGATATTGCAGTTACAATAGCAATACCACGTTTAGCGGCTTCCTCACCATAAGACAAAACCGTTTCAGCAGACGAAAAATCAACAATAACATCCACAGGATGTTCATCAAACAATTTTGCCGACGGCCACTCTTCAATAGGAAAAATTAACCCCTGCCCACCCGCATCCTCTGGGATACCTAGAAACTCTGAAACAGATCGGTGCTGTAAAAGTTTAGACTTCCTAATAACCCAGCAAAGGTACGCCTCGTCGCTTTGTAACAATACTGTGGCAACGGCTCTACCGGCTCTACCAAATCCAAATAATCCTATTCTCATCTGTTATCCCTTGCTATGTTCTTTTTTCAACTTATATTTCTAACCTTTTTCTAGCCCAAACTAACCCGTACAGTCATACAAACACAACAAAAAACCTCAACACTCCACCTACCTCAAAAAAACACCAACGCTTATCCCCAACCAACCAACTTAAACCAAAAACAACATCACCACACAAAGCATAATTTTAACAACAACACAACCTCAAAAATGAAAAGTAAAAAAACTACACATCAACCAAGGAAACAACAAAAAGATAACCACACACAAATCAAACATACCAAGACTACACTCAATTGAAACAATATGTACCTCAACTAAATATCGCTCAGACATTCCATTGACTCGACATCTCAGGCGATTGGTGGCCGCAGGCTGAACTAGTCGACCGAAGTCTTCTAGTTTACACCCCGGCTCCATCAAACCCATCTTTTATGGGAGCCTTCGTCCAGTGAAACTGGAATGGCTGCCTCTTTTCGGGAGAGGCTTCGAGCTTAGATGCTTTCAGCTCTTATCCACAACGGCGTGGCTGCCCGGCGACTGCCTTATCAGACAACCGGTTAACTAGAGGCCACAGCGTCCCGTTCCTCTCGTACTAGGGACCCTTTCCCCTCAAGCAGCCAACACTCCCAGCAGATAAAGTCCGACCTGTCTCACGACGGTCTAAACCCAGCTCACGTTCCCTTTTAATAGGCGAGCAGCCTCACCCTTGGCCCCTTATGCAGGGCCAGGATAGGAAGAGCCGACATCGAGGTACCAAGCCGCGGGGTCGATGGGGACTCTCGCCCGCGACAAGCCTGTTATCCCTAGGGTAATTTTTCTGACACATCCAGCCCCCACCAATGGGGAGCATGGATGATCGCTAAGCCCGGATTTCTCCTCTGCGTCCCTTACTGTTTGGGACACAGTCAGGCTGGCTTTTGCCCTTGCACTCTACGGAGGATTTCTGTCCCTCCTGAGCCAACCTTAGGGCGCCCTTGATATCTTTTCAAGGGCGTGCCGCCCCAGCCAAACTGCCCACCTACCGTTGTTCCAGCTCGCAAGGAGCCGGTGAGAAACACGGTTGCAGAAAGTCGGTGTTCCATTGTCGCCTCCCCGGGGTCCCAGAGAACCCCAGATCGACAGCTCCCGACTACACTCTGTATCCACAACCGTATTCCAGCGGCAGGCTGCAGTAAAACTCCACAGGGACTTCTTTTCCCGCTGGGAGATCGTGGACTGTTCGTCCACGTTATGTGGTTTCACCGGGTACTACGCGGGGACAGTGGGGCCCTCGTTGATCCATTCATGCACGTCGGAACTTACCCGACAAGGCATTTGGCTACCTTGAGAGAGTCAGAGTTACTCCCGGCGTTTGCAGGCCCTTAGCCCAGTTGGACCCAGGTTTCAGGTACCTGTACTGGCCAGGATTCAGAAGCCGTTCACAAGCTTTCGCTCTTGCGGCTTCCTATGTTTTTATTAAACAGTCGAGACCCCTTTGTCACTGCGACCTGCTCTCCCAGCCGAAGCTGAAAGAACAGGCACCCCTTATACCAAAGGTACGGGGCTAATTTGCCGAATTCCCTCGCATTAGTGTATACCCGACACGCCTTAAGTTACTAGCCTAGGGACACCTGTGTCGGTTCTAGGTACGATCATAAAGAATCCTTCATAGTGTGCTTTTCAGTGGCTCCAGAAATCAGCTGAACCTCCCTAAAACGGGTGGCTATTCCCAATTTCATCCAGTTCTCGTCATTACGGCACTCCCTGGATTTATAAGGTTAAACAAGGCGATGACCTTGCTCAGCTTATCCCAAAACGTCAACACTAAGCTTGCGTTACCGCACGTATCTCTATGGTTCCGGAATCTTAACCGGATTCCCTTTTTCGGCATAATCGGTTAAGTTATGCCTTAGGATCGACTTACCCCCGGCTGACGATCGTTGCCGGGGAACCCTGGCCCCTTCGGCGGAGAAGATTCTCACTTCTCTTTGCTGTTACTACCACCGGGATCTGCAATCCTAATCGGTCCACTGGACCTCACAGCCCAGCTTCTGCCCAACTAGGACGCCTTCCTACCAGCGCAGCTTAAGCTGCGTTCTGAGGTATCAGTGGCTGGCTTAGCCCCGTCAATTTTCGGGGCCGTCAGCCTCGGCGGGTGAGCTGTTACGCTATCTTTGAAGAATGGCTGCTTCTAAGCCTATCTCCCCGCTGTCTGAGGCTGACGACGCCCTTTGGTTTGACATTTAGCCAGCACTTGGGGACTTTAACCTCAGTCTGGGTTGTCCCCCTCTCGGTCGTGGAGCTTACCCCCACTAACCCGCTTCCCGAGGTCTACGGTGCGAGTGGATTCGTAGTTTGAAAGGAAAGTGGACCCTTTCGGATCCTTGTTTTCCAATCAGTGCTCTACCCCACTAGCCGCCTCGCTCAGGACTGGGCTCAGGCCCACTTCGGAAGGAACTAGCTATCACCAGACTAGATTGGTCTTTAGCCCCTAGCCCCAGGTCTGGGGAACAAATTGCACGTTAGAACCCTTTCGAACCTCCACTAGGCTTTCGCCTAGCTTCATTCTGCCCAGGGCTAGATCGTCTGGTTTCTAGTATGTATAGTTATGACTTCGGGCCCTTTCAGACCCTGCACCTGGCTCCTTGCGGAGTTGCGTGCGTGTTGGTTTCCCTTTGCTTACAAGTTTGCCACTTTTAGGCTTGCCATAGCTATAAACTCCCCGGCCCGTGTTTCGAGACGGAACGCATAACCCTGATCCACTTTCTTCGTACGACTGCATCACTACAGTTTCCTTCAGAAAGCTTCGTTTCTTTTGGGCCATGCACGTCTGTAACTGTCTGGTTTCAGGCACTTTTCACCCCCATTCCGGGGTACTTTTCAGTTTTCCGTCACCGTACTAGTGCGCTATCGGTCTTGAGGTATATTTAGTCTTGGAAGTTGGTGACTTCCAACTTTCCATACCGAAGCCACGGTATGGTAGTCTGGGACTCTCGCTCAACTCTTTCTGGTTTACGTTTACGGGGCTATCACCCTCTATGGCGGACCTTTTCAGGTCACTTCAACTTCGTCAGCGAAGAGGAAGCAAGGCCCTTAACCCTACATCTCCAATGCATTTCTACAAAGGATTCGGTTTGGACTATTCCCATTTCGCTCGCTGCTACTAAGGGAATCCCTGTTGGTTTCTTTTCCTCCCCCTACTAAGATGCTTCCGTTCGGGGGGTTCCCGCTCCGTTAGGAGCAACGACCTTGCGGTCGTTGAGAAGTCTCATTCGGGTATCCTCGGTTCTAAGGCTGCTTGCGCTTACCCGAGGCGGTATCGCGGCTTGCCGCGCCCTTCGTCGGTTCTCAAGCCGAGCCATCCTCCAGACAGCGTGGCATGTTACGGGCCAATGGTAATGTCTGTTTGGCGTTTAGTGAAACACATATATTTCAAATTAAGTGTTTGGCGTCGTTGTATATGTTTGACCTGTGCATGGTGTCATTTTGAGCGCCAGTAGCGCCCATTCACCGCTTCACCCCTCATCGTGTTCTGGTGGGGGGTTGCATCATTATTGTTGTGTAACCCATGTTACTGGGATTGCATAAGAAGCTTACTCGGCGAATATAAGTGTTATGTTGCACTTTTTCTCGTCTCGTTCTGTCGATGCTTATTAAGCGCCAACATGCTTCTCCTCTCACGCGATCCCAATTTCTCGGGATACCTCCTGTTTTATCAGGGAAAATATCAAGTCTACAAACCCGCATATTAACCTGTCGCAACAAACAGAACACAGTTCTATCTAGACGGGATGTAAAAAACTTTTTTTGAATGGCCTCCGATAAGCCATAATATTGATGTATTGGAAAGGTGAGTGACGTAGTCGTGGGGTTGGATGTTCACCTGAGGAGCACCCAGATGACAGTTATGAAGAATGATTTAGTTGGAAAAATAATAAAAATTTTATAAAGCGAACTTTCATAGAAGTACTATGAAAGCCCTTTTTGCCCAAAGCCTAAATCTAATAAATTTGAAACAATAAAAAAACACCACCTCTTTTTTAGAACCCATTTTAAACCTCAACATAAAAACCCTTTTTAACCAAAAAACAAATGAAATAAACCAAAAAACCCAGATAAAAAATACTCCACGAAACCTAAAAAAAACAAACCCTCAACACCCCTAAACAAGAATAGAAGCAAAAAAACAACTAAAAAGCCAATATAAACATCCAAAAAAAGAAACCCGACTAACAACCACAACCTAAACAACCAAACCCAACAAAAACAAACCCGAACCAACACCAGAAGACGGGATGAAAAAAGCCTAAACAGCTATCCTTTCAAAAAGAAAAAACAAAATCATTCAAAGCAGGATATCCTTGATATAGTAATGGCGGGCGGGAAGGGATTTGAACCCTTGACCCTCAGCTTAGAAGGCTGATGCTCTATCCGTGCTGAGCTACTCGCCCAAATAACGCACTTCTAATGGGGTTCATCCAAATAAGATTTTGCCTACAACCGTCATGTTAAGGTTACTAAAGTTAACACTAAAAAAACTTCATTATCCAGACTCAACGCGATTTCAAGTCTTCCAACCAGGACCAGCCTTCTTACCAAACACTACTTGCATATGACCAACTATGATCAAAATCCACCATACCGAAGAATAAAAGAAATAATACAGAAACAATTCATGCACCTTCATTTCATTAAAGCCTAGCTTACGCCCAAAACCATAGAATACAGTCGCTGTTACCCCAAAACCAAACAACGACATAAGAACAATCTTAAGCACATCAGCGGTAGCTAAAGAAACCAAAAACAAAGGCAGAGCAATATTAAATTTCACTGATAAGAACAAAGAGAAAACAAGCAACTCATTGTACATCCAAATACTTGGGATCAAAGCACTCAAAGCAAATACCGTTACTGAAGGATAAAGGAAAAATAAACTGGGCAAGAAAACCTGTGGTTTCCTAGCAAAACGCCTAATCAAATCTTTATACCAATCCTTTAACCACAGTGCTTGCCCAATAGACCAACGACGCCGCTGAGTATACCATTTATGCCATGAGCTGTAAACGACGTTTTTTACTTCAATATCTTTTGAGTAAGCAAACCTACCGTCTTCTAAGAAAGCACGGGTAGCTAAGTCAATATCTTCTGCCACAACAGTACGAAAGCCGTCAACTTTTTCAAACATTTCCCGCCTAATTGCAAATGCAGCGCCATTAACTGCAGGACACTTACGCATGAACTTGGATGATAACCAAGCACTCATATTAAACGTCAAGTATTCATAATAAGCCATTCTTGACAGAAAGGACTTATTCTTCGTGACACGCTTCTTTATATCCAATATGTCAGTGTGTTCCATTGCCATAACAATTTTTCGCAGGTAATCAGGATCGACGTTTAAACTGATATCAGAATCCAAAAAAAGCAACACATTACCCGAAGAATACTTAACCGTATTGTTTAAAGCGTTGGCTTTTCCCGTGCGCGCCTCATTCACAATAAAAGAAACGTTTGCTCTTTCCATTTGCTTAATCTTTGCAAGGAAATCTTCAGTAGGTTCATCGACAGTTACAAAAACTTCTTTGCTTACATTTTGAGAACATAGAATATCAAGCATTCCGTCTATCTGATTTGATTCTTTGAATACAGGAATAAAGATGCTTATATCCACTGGTAATCCTCGAATGCCGGTGAAGCCAACAAGTTTATTCTCAGTAGGGTTTTTAAATTATTCTAATAGCAACCTATTAAACGCCTGCATAACAAGCACTAATCACGAGTTAACCATACTTTCTAATTAGATTCTGGAGTGAACCCGAAGAAATTGGACCAATACAAAGTAAAAATTCTGCTTCATGACCATTATGTCCAAAGTCTTCTTCACTAAAAAGCAAACTCTTAGAACAACCTACACCGAGCAACTTAGCTAGTTTTACAAAATTATGCTCAGAAACCAAATTCGAGGGATTAACTGTACATTCCAAATACTTAGCTGTAGTTTTATACAACTGGTTTAGCAACAACCTCTGCTGCAACCCATTACCACGATAAACAGCATCAACAACAATTTCCCAACTGAAAAAGGTATCTGGTCTAGTAGGTGACACATATCCTGAAGAAAAAGCAGCAATACGACTACCATCTATAGCAACTAGACATGTATTGGAGAAGTCTCGCGCTAAAAGAAAATAAGTATAGCGAGAGTTTAAACCCACGTATGGTCGGTTGGCTACGAGAAGTCTGTAAACTTCGCCTATGTCCTCGATTCTAACAGAACGTATAGTTATAGTGGAACAGTCAACGGTATTGGACATTCAGGACGCCTTTCCATTATGACCTTTTCTACGGTCTAACCTAGCGTTACCTTTTGGTACAAGCGATATAGTCTTGTCTCCATCAGCTAAGAGTTTCTCTATACCAATCGATCCTTTTTCATCTTTTTTGAGATTTAACTGTAATTTACATTTAACACAGTTTCTGTCACATGTAACGGACTTATAGTCATCGGGTTCTTGATATGTGGTTATTACACCTTCATAATTTCGTAAAACAGTCTTGTTGTTTGACCAAGAAATAATATAATTGGGCATAATTGGAATTTTTCCGCCTCCACCAGGAGCATCAATTACAAACGTTGGCACGGCAAAACCGCTTGTATGACCAATAAGACTTTCCATAATTTCTATTCCTTTGCCGATTGAGGTACGAAAATGATTTAATCCCTCTGAGAGGTCACACTGAAATAAGTAGTATGGACGCACACGATTCTGAACTAATTTTTGATTTAGTTTTTTCATGATTTGTGGACAATCATTAACACCTGAAAGTAGAACAGATTGGTTGCCAAGAGGTATGCCTGCATTTGCTAGTTTCCTTAACGCTGCTCTTGCAGATGGAGAAAGTTCTCTTGGATGGTTGAAATGAGTATTGAGCCAAAGAGGATGATGACGTTTGAGCATTTCTACAAGTTCGTCAGTAATGCGATATGGTAGTACCACAGGCGTTCTTGTTCCAATTCGAATTACTTCAATATGAGGAATATTATTTAACTCAGTTAGGATCCAATCGAGAAAATTATCAGGTAACATGAGAGCATCACCGCCAGAGAGAAGTACATCACGGATTTCTTTATGCTGACGGATGTAATCTAAGCCAGTCATGATTTGCTCTCTAGAGGGAACGTGATCTGGATCACCGACTTTTCTTTTTCGAGTACAATGACGACAATACATAGCACAACAATTACTGATTAGAAACAATACACGATCGGGGTATCGATGAGTTATACCTTTAACGGGGCTATCCTTATCCTCATGTAAAGGGTCTCTCATGTCATAATTGGATACTTTAAGTTCAGCAGGATTTGGAAAAGCCTGCTTGAAAATTGGGTCATCATCATAGTTTTCCGGATCAATTAAGGAAGCATAATAAGGGGTAATACTTAATGGAAACTTTTCAATTGTTTTATTGAGTGCCTTGCGCTCTTTTGGGGCAAACTGTATCCCCATAAAACTTTCAAAATCTTCAATATTCCTAATAGAATTCTTTAGTTGCCACTCATAACTTTTCCATTCTAAAATAGATACATGAGGTTTGAATTTTTTAGAAATATATGAACGATTACTGGTCATAGCTTCAGATTTTTTAACAATCAAAGGTTCTCTCCTCGTAGCGCTGTTCCGTTTTTTAGTCTAATATTTTATCTTTTTTATATCTTACTGCCAAGCGCCCTTTGCAAAAAAGCAAAGTACCGTTAACAAGGTATACGAATATTTGGAATTCTATAAAAGGATTTTTGGTGTTAGATAGCTAGATTATTATGTGCGTTGATTAATTATGCCTCTGTTATGACCAAGGTTAAGGCCATTAGTCTCTTTTCAGGTGGCTTAGATAGTATTCTTGCTACAGAACTTGTACGTAGACAGGGTATAGAAGTAATCGCATTTTATGTAGAGACCCCTTTTGAAATTTCCAAGAAAAAAGACACAACCGATGTCCAACAAACAGCAGAACAACTCAATATTCCACTAATAATACAAAACGCAAAAAAGGCATACATAAAGATGTTAAGGAACCCAAAGCACGGCTACGGAAAGAACATCAACCCCTGTATAGACTGCAAAATTTTCATCCTAAAACAAGCCAAAAAATACGCTAAAGAAATTAACGCAGACTTTCTTTTTACCGGCGAAGTTCTTGGCGAAAGACCAATGTCTCAACATGGACCTGCATTAAAAACAATCGAGAAAGAAGCCGCTCTAGAAGGCAAGTTATTGCGTCCATTATCAGCCAAGTTGATGCCTGAAACCGAAGCTGAAAAGAAAGGACTCATCGACCGCAACAAACTACTGGGTATACAGGGCAGATCACGTAAACCCCAATTGGCACTTGCCAAAGAATATGGAATAAAGGTATACCCTTCACCCGCAGGTGGATGCTTACTAACTTGCGAAGAATACGCAAGGAAACTACAAGATTTATTCAGTCACAAAAAACGCGTCACAATAGAAGACATAAAATTACTTCGAATAGGTCGCCATTTCCGTTCAGGATCAAATAAAATAATTGTAGGTAGAAATTTTGAAGAAAACACATCTCTAACAAAAAATAAGTCAAACAGCGACTATTTTTTTGAGTTACCAGACGTCGTTGGTCCAGTAACCATACTACAAGGACCAAAAAATAAATCTGCCATCGAAACAGCTGCAAAGTTAACAGCATTCTATTCCGACACAAAAAAACCAATAGCCGCTGTTAATTATGGGAAACAAATCCTCACCAACTCAATCTCTGTCACTTTACCATTTAAAACAACAGTTGATAAATTACGTATTTGCTCTCAAATAGAAAAACTGAAATGTCTCACATAATCAACAATAATAGAAATATTATGATAGAATCATTTTATCTACATCTTCAATTTAAAACAAAAAAAGAAACAGGATCAATTAATCTGCCGTTTTTATGTGATAAGTGTGGCGTCTGCTGTACCTTAGATGACTTTTTAACTGCAGGCCAAATTAAAGTAACTCCAACAGAAAACCCAGAGCTTTACGCTATGCTTAGAAAAATTTATGAAGAGATGGGTAAACAATGGGAAGAAGACCCAATCAAATACGACCGATACATTACTCACACACCATGCCCATTTCTAAAAGATAAACAATGTTCAATCTATGAAGTAAGACCGGAAGGCTGCCGCAAATTTCCCAATACGCACTTCGGTAAGCTAACCAAAGATTGTAGGGCATTAAACAGGTTCACAAAACAAGCTAACGCCTTAAGCAAAGACAGGGTTGTCAAGAAAACATATCACACCACAACAGAACCAATTATAAAGACCGAGCTTTCAAAAAAGCAATATCAAGACTGTATAATTAAATTAAAGACAAGTGGAATCACAGAAGATGAAATAAACTTTTTTACAAGTTTAAATCAAAAATGTTAGGTTTATCAAACTTTTTTACTAATTTATTTACTTTAGCTGACCGCATCACTACCTGCTTATATGTTCGTAACCGAACAAAGGAACAGTGCTTTGCAACCCAAATTACCGCATCTTCACTAAAACCTGTATCTGAAACAAGTACCCCCAAATCAGCCTGGGCTTTATCACGCGCAAAAGCAATTTTACAACAGAACCTTTGAACTTCATGCAATCGCACGGGTTCACCAAGATGCTTGCATTCCACAATTACCTTTTGCTTACCCTTAGGATGGTCTAGATGGGCATGGATATCAACAGGTCGGGTATGGAGAACTGTATTGGTTTGTGTACGATAACCCATATGCTTATAGAATGCTTCGACATTCTCCTCAAAGTGGCGTTCGCTCTGAAGATTGTTGGTCATCTGGTTCCCCTATTTTTGGAAACTTTGGTGTTTATATGGATTACGCATTACACCTCATGTTTTTAGCCCTAATAATACCTTAAAAGACCAAATACAGAATTACATAAACAACAAATTTTGAATACACCAAAAAACAATTCAAGATTATTAAAAAAGGATAGTTCATAACTAATTCTTTCGCATCGCTTCATCTTTAAGTTCTTTGGGCATCAACTCAATCGCATACCTCAGTGCTGTTCGTGGCATAACCTTGCGACGCGCAATAACGTAATCGAAAACTGCTTTTTGATGAACACGACTCTCCTCTTTTAGCAACCAACCATAACCCTTCTGAACCAAATCATCAAGGTCAGTTAGTAACATATCAGAAATCTCAAATGCATCCGCTAAAAACTTACCCTTTTTCGCTGGCACAATAAAAGAGACTGCAGAAGCCCTCTTTAGCCACCTATTCTCACTCCTTGCCCAGTTTTTCATTTCAACCACAATCTCAGGATATTTAACGATTAAATCACCAACTGTGTGGTTGCAAAAACTATCACATTTAGCCCAGTTGTCGACATAAAAGAGTATCCAGCGCCTAAAAGTGGTTATATCTGAGGGTAATAAATTATTAATATAATCTGGCAGCCAATACGACACAATGAATGATTCCTCCATATAACCAGATTCAAAGAGAGACTCACACAAACAAAAAACTTCTTTTTTATTCCATTTTTTTACTTTCCACCAATAATTTTTAGCTATCTTACCCACAATGGCTGTCTTAACCCCGTAAACTTTTATCTTTTCTTTAAAAAAATTCTTAGAATTCAATTTAACACTTTCGTTTATATTAGCCCTTAATTCTTCCCTTATCTGATGAATAATTATATCCATAACAGAAAAGAATAAACTAAAAATACTTTAGCTTTATCCAAAAGTTTATACTCTAAAATTGAGGGAAGGAAGAACTATAAATCTTCCATCTGATATAGACCCAAATCAATGTTTAAACATTTTTCAGGTCCATTGCTGTCATCAAGATCATAGAGATAACTGGTTGCTACGTCTAGGCGACTCTTTTTGATTGTCATTTTTTCTTTAACCGTCCTTACCTTAACTTTCTTCGGCTTTGCCACAATACAAGGTGGAGCAATCACCAAAGTATCAACTATTAACGTAGGAGAAATTTGTGTAACTTCAACTTTAGTCCCCTCAACAGACGAGCTGCATTTCAATTCATCATGCAACTGTTTAGTCAACGCCTTTTCTCCTCCAAACTTCGGCACTGATTAAATCTCTAATAGCAACTCGAATGGCTTCAGCGCGGTTGGGATAAAACCGCTCGTCCACCAACTGATCTAAAGCTTTTATATACGTTTCAGGTAGATACAGAGTAATTAGTTTCAAGTAAGTTAAGACTCCCCTGCTGCTTTTACAAACATACATCATTGACGGTAACTTATACTTCTACATATTATGTTACATATATGCACATAATATGTTGGTTCCACACTATATAAATAAAAAACAAGAGAATAAACACATAAGTGTTAATTACGATATGTGAAGAGACACGTTTTTATGGCAAGACAAAGCAACTAACTTGATTACAACATGCACAACAGAAAGATACTAATCAAAAATTACGGCTGTAGCGCCAACACCGCAGACGGAGAAACACTCGCAGGTTGCCTAAAACAAGCTAACTATCAACTCACCAACGAAGAATCTGAGGCAGACCTCATCATCTATAACAGTTGCGCAGTCAAGGGTCCAACTGAGAACCGCATAATAGACGACATCAAACGTACACCAAAAGGGAAAAAAATTGTAATTTCTGGATGTTTACCCAGAATTAGTTTGGATCGTTTGAAACGGGAAGTACACTTCAATGGTATAGTCGGTCCAGCAGTTGGCAAGCAAATAGTCGATTTGGTAAACCGAGTTTTTGCTGAGGAAACAGTAATTGAATTACCAGATCGCACAAAAATACCAGCACTTACCCTACCTAGAGTGACAAAAAATCCTGTAGTCAGCATTGTACCCATTAACTTTGGCTGCCTAGGAAGCTGTGCCTACTGCTGTGTTGTGCATGCACGTGGCAAGCTTCAAAGCCACAGCATACCAGAAATCACTCAGCGAATACAAGCTGATTACGAAGTTGGCGCCCGTGAGTTTTGGTTAACTTCACAGGATACTGCAAGTTATGGTAGAGACATTAAAACAAACCTCGCACAACTACTTTGCGCAGTCAACGAGTTAACTGGTAAATTCCGAACACGTGTTGGTATGATGACTCCTAACTTGGTCGCTGATACACAGGAGGAGTTGATTGGTGCCTTTGAGAGCGAAAAGATATTCAAATTCTTACATTTACCGGTACAGAGCGGCGATGACAAAGTTCTAGATGGCATGCGAAGATTCTACACAGCGGAAGAATTCAAATCAGTCGTAGAGTCATTCCGAGAAACATTCCCAGACATTACCCTTGCAACCGACATTATAGTAGGGTTCCCTGGAGAAACAGAAGAAGCATTCAATAATACACTCAAGTTAATGAAAGAAATCAAACCCGACATAACTAATGTCTCTAAATTCTTTCCCAGACCCAAAACAGACGCTTGGAAAATGCATGATGGTTTAGTTGTAAAAGAAGAAATTAAACGTAGAAGCGCTGTCACGGCAGATCTGGCTAAGGCGTTATCAGCAAAACGTAATAGTAGTTGGGTTGGCTGGTATGGCGAAGTGTTCGTTGATGAGAAAGGTAAAAAGGCAGATTCGTGGATCAGTCGGAATTTTGCTTACAAACCAATCGTTATCAGTAGTAACCAAGATTTGCTTGGTAAAACTTTTCAGGTTAAAGTAGTTGAGTCTTCACCAACATATCTGAAAGGCATTATCATCGAAGCCGAGAGTAATGAAGTAGGTTACTTGGTGCTTTAAGTTTGTGCATGATTGAGAGCCAAACGCCATTCTTCACCGTATGCACTTATAGTAGTCCAGTAACATTCTTTCTGTGCGACCTCTGAGGACCCAACCAAATTGAAGGAATAAGTACCGTATCCTGATGGGGTTTCTACGATTTTGTGTCCAAGATCTAGTAGCGAAGTGTAGGTGGAGTATGATGGATCAGTAAACATGTTTCGCCATTGCTGAATTGGGTCTGAGTCGTAAACCATCAAGCCATCTAGTTGCATAGCGACTAATTCGTAGGATTTATCGCCTATAGCCTGCTCTACTGAGAACTGGATAAGAGTTGACGGATCGAAAATTACGCTGATATAACCAATCAGTTCTTTATCTAGATTGAAAAGTGGAGCAGTTAAAATGTTACCCATCATATCGGATTGAACGGGGACAACCGGAGTCATAACAGGGGTTATTTCCCCCACCGGGTTGGGGTTTAAGTGAGTTTGCTCGCCTACATTTCTACCTATGATGTAGCGCCAGGTTGTTGGTTGTACTGCCACAATAGTGTTGTTGAGGTCTTCTGTTGCAGCGTTAATTATAAAGGAACTATTAGCTGCTAATGCACTTAGAATTTTATCTGCTTGGTTGCCTACAATGCCAACGGTAGCGAATTGTTCTGAAGCATAAACCAGGCTTTCGCCAATACGTTCTAGTTCTTTTGATATGTTTGCTTGTGCATCCGTTAAAGTTGCAATCATATCCACTTTTACTTCAGCGTCACTTTTTGCGATGTTTAGGTAGGCATATTGTGTCAAAAAATAAGCATTAATTGTTATCGAAGCAACCAAAGTTACTGTGATTAGGATCATAAGAATTTTCTTTGCTTTCGTCCTTTTTCCCTTCCGGTTTAAGAGTGACTGTAGTCGTAATCGACTATATGAATATTTAAATAATTATGAAATAAACCTTTTACTTGAGCTGAGAAAGTGACCAATAAGCAAGCAAGTATTTGCCTTTTCAATACACTAACCCGTAAAAAGGAAACATTCACCTCAATTGTTCCAGATAAAGCTAAAATCTACACCTGTGGACCAACCGTTTATGATTACGCACACATAGGTAACTTTCGGGCTTTCCTTTTTGAAGATATACTCAAGCGCTGGCTTACCTATCGCGGTTACAAAGTAATACATATTATGAATCTAACCGACATAGATGACAAAACCATTAAAGGCAGCCAAAAAAAAGGCATACCCCTCCAAGATTACACAGAATTTTATGTTAACGCCTTCTTCGAAGATATCAAAGCATTAAATATTCTTCCTGCCGACGTCTACCCCAAAGCAACTGAACATATTTGTGAAATGATAAAGATAATTCAAATCTTGCTGAAAAAAGGAGTTGCGTACAAGGGTGAGGATGGTTCTATCTACTTTTCAATCGCCAAATACCCTGAATATGGAAAACTATCCCATATTAAAGTCAATGAATTAAAGGCAGGAGCACGAGTCAACCAAGATGAATATGCAAAAGAAGAAGCCCAAGACTTCGCCCTTTGGAAAGCATGGACCCCTGAAGACGGCAAAATCTATTGGGACACCGAATTAGGCAGAGGACGTCCAGGTTGGCATATCGAATGCAGTGCTATGAGCATGAAATACCTAGGTGAAACCTTTGATATCCACTGCGGAGGAATCGATAACATGTTTCCTCATCATGAAAATGAGTTAGCCCAATCGGAAGCCTCAACAGAAAAGAAATTTGTGAATTATTGGATGCATAATGAACACTTGCAAGTTGAAGGAAAGAAGATGTCTAAACGTTTTGGCAACTTCTATACCCTTCGCGACTTACTGGCCAAAGGCTATGATCCAATAGTGATTCGCTATCTGCTTATTTCGACACATTACCGCCAACAATTCAACTTCACTTTTGAAGGTTTAGAATCAGCCAAAGCCGCAGTTGACAGACTCCGCAACTTTGTTCGCCGCATACATGAGGTTGAGGGAACAACTATGACAGAAAAAGTTTCCACTTTAACCAGTAAACTTGAGGCATGCTTCGGCGGTTCCATGGATGATGACCTAAACATCGGCACTGCCCTCGCCGCTCTATTTGATTTCATAAGGGAAATGAACGTTTTACTTGACGCAAACCTTGTCAGTAAAGAGGAAGCGGTTCAAGTTGGCGGGTTGATGATACGCATTGATGAGGTATTAGGAGTCATAGGAAAAGTCGAAATTAAAGAGGTTTTATCCGAAGACGTTGATGCCTTGGTACAGAAGCGTGAGGAGGCTAGGAGGGCTAAGAACTGGAAGGAAGCTGATACCATCAGAACCCAACTTAAAGCAATAGGCATCATATTGGAAGACACAACCCAAGGAGTCAGATGGCATAAGGAGAAAAAAGTCTAAGGTATTATCCCACAAAAGGTCCATTTTTTTGTGGCATATTTTTCTCTATAAAGTTTTTCTGAAAGTTCTTTTTCATAGGAAGTTAGTTTACCTGTTGCAAGCTGAATTTTCATTATAGCCTTAAAACCTTGTTCTAAAGCATTAGCAATAGTAACAGGAGATATGTTATGCCTAAGCTCGCTTTGTATGCTTGTAATTTTGCGTTGACCAATATCGGCAGCTTGACTGCAACTGAGATCTTTGAACTTTAAAAGGTTGAACATTTTTGCATAATCAATAATACGCAAGATCGTGCCATGCTGGAGGACAACACCACGAGTGATAGTTTGACTGCTCCCCGAAATCTTCTTGCCAGCTACACCGAGGTTAGGACAATTCTTTGAATCTCCAGTGTTAAAGTCTGCTGGGATACCTATGAGGCGAAGGGCATCAGTTATTGCTCTATAAATATTGGTGTAAACAGTCGTTATGTCGGCGGTACCTAAATCAGAAGTTTTAGCGATAACACTGTAGGTTACTTCACCCTCATAGTCATGGTAGACGGTTCCACCTCCACTTGGTCGACGTACCACATTCACACCCAGTTGTCGGGCAGCCTCAAGGTAAACTTCATTTGTAAGGTTTTGGTTTCTACCAATACTCACTGCAGAGGGTTTCCATCTGTAGAATCGCAGGGTATTGGAAACTTTATCTGCAACACGTGCTTGGAGGATAGCTTCGTCGATTGCCATATTCATAGCAGCATCATGAGTTGAAAGGGGTATGTAACGCCAAGTATCCATATGTTTCACTAGATGATTATCACTTATTGCTCAATGTTAAAAACATAAGGCTATCATTTGTTCTTTTTCATCTGGGTATATATGGCTGTAATGTTGCCGTCAACCATCTCCAGCCATTGGTCATTTTGAGCAGCATCTAGTCCTTTGTTAGTGAAGATTTGTTTTGCCAGCTGAAGAGCCTCTATAGCTTGTGCTAAACAGCCAAGTGCAGCCAACGCAGTACCTTGATTTACTTGTGCCATCAGCCATCGACCAGTGTCTGCCGGATAATTATCTCCAAATTGATCATAGAAGACCAGCGCCTTATTAGCAGAGGCAAAACTCTCCAGGTGCTTACCAAGTCGTCCATACGCAGCAGATAAACCAGCGTAGATAGAAGCTTCAAAGCGACCACAATCAACCAGTTGGTATTCAGAAAGCGATTTGTATATCTCTAATGCCTTGTTGAAACATTCAATTGAACCTTGATAATTACCTTGATGAAAAAGTTGATCCGCCGTTCTATGAGTCCCTTGCATGGCCTTTAATAAACGCGCTGTTTTCATCAGCTAACACAACATATTATTTGACTAATAGACATTTCAATTTTATTCGCAACAACGATAGATAAGCCTTAAAACCTAAACTTGCATTCCTAAATGGCAAAGAGGGAGCATAATTGAAAATAATCTCAGGGCCCGCATCCAAAGACTTAGCTGAAGCAGTCTCAACACTGACCGGATACCAAAACGTTCCAGTAGTTACTAAAATCTTCCCTGACGGCGAATCTTATATCAGAATAGACGGCGACATACAAAACGAAGAGGTTGCAATTATCCAGACCACCTGCCCCCCCACGCAAGACAGCAGACTACTGCAACTGGCATTCCTTGCTGATTCCGCTAGACGTGCGGGCGCCATCAAAGTCACCGCAATAGTTCCATATCTTGCCTATGCGCGACAAGACAAAATGTTCCTTGCAGGCGAAGGTATCAGCATAGAAACCATCGCACGTATGCTCAAAGCTGTAGGAACTGACGAACTACTAACAGTAAATATCCATTCTGAACACTCATTAACACAATTTCCGCTTCCAACAAAAACAGTGAGCGCCATCCCACTCATCGCAGATTACTTCATTAAAAAGGGCTACAAAGGTGCATATGCCCTCTCACCTGACAAAGGCGCCATGTACATTGCCCAACAAGCCCAAGCTGTACTGGGCGGAGATGCTGGACACTTAAACAAAACCCGTGACCGATACACAGGCCAAACAGTCCAAACCGCAGAATGCCTAAACATCAAAGACAAAAACGTCATAATCCTTGATGATATCATTAGCACAGGCGGCACCATCGTTGGCGCAGCCAAAATCCTTCGAGAAAAAGGCGCAAAACATGTATTATGCGGTTGTGTACACGGTTTACTCATTGGCAACGCAGAAAAACGCATCCTTGACGCAGGCGTAGAAGAAATTGTGGGTACAGACAGCGTTCCCGGCGCAGTCAGCAAGGTTTCATTGGCACCACTTATTAGCCAAACCCTCAAAGGCGCACAATAGTGCATAGACTCTTTTTTTTACTTTCAGGCGAAAATTCTACACTACCAGTAGCTGAAGTTAAAGCAATACTAACAGGAGAAGGATACAAATATAGCAACCCTTCGGAAATGGACCAAGTTCTACGTTTAGAAGCACCAATAGAAAGCGTCAAGATTCTTCAAATCCGAGCAGCTTATACACGGGTTTGTGCACAAGAACTCCTATTGACAAAAGCCATTTACACAGACATTGCTGAAACTGTCTCTAAAGTAGACTTTAGCACAGTTATTCTACCCGGTGAAAGCTTCGTAGTACGCATCAATCGTATAAAAAACTACGCCGACGCCGAAATCAATACTATGATGCTTGAAATAAAACTGGGAGGGCAGATCCTAAAACAGACACATGGCGTTACTGTAAACTTAAAAAACCCCGATAAAACCATTATTGGCATAATTACTAACGATAAACTTATTTTAGGTCTAAAATTAACTAACATAACCAGCAAAACTTTCTCCGAAAGACGCCCACGTAAGAAACCTTTCTTTCACCCCTCAGCTATGCCCTCAAAGATGGCACGCTGCATGGTAAACTTGACACATGTAAAAGCGGAATCGATTCTGCTCGATCCCTTTTGCGGCACAGGAACCTCACTCATCGAAGCCACTTTCATCGGTTGCCGAACAATTGGAATAGATGCACAAAGACGCATGATCGTTGGTACTAAAAAGAATTTAGAACATTTTAGCATAACAGCTGAAGGATTGTTGATTGCCGATTCACGGAAAATTCCCCTCTACAAAGTCGATGCTGTAGTTACCGACCCGCCATATGGTCGTTCCTCTAGCACACTTAAATCTACCACCAAGCATCTAGTCGAGGAAGTCTTAACTGGCGTTAAACCATTGTTGAAGGTGGGACAACGGATTTGCATTGCTTCCCCCAAGACATTAAATATAAGGTGTCTTGGAGAGACACTGGGCTTTCAGCATGTAGAAAGCCACTTCGCCTACGTGCATGCAACCTTGACGAGAGAAATCGCAGTGTTTGAAAAGGTGTAAAATTAGTGAGTATAAAGGTGGTGTTTCTGGGAACAAGTGGCAGCGTACCTACAATGAAACGAAATTTGCCCTGTGTGGTTGTGCAGTGTCCAAAAAGTCAGTGGATGTTCGATTGCGGCGAAAATGTTCAACGCCAGATGCTGGGCGCCAAAATAAGTTTTCACCGTAAAATGAAAATATTCATCACTCATCTTCACGGCGATCACGTACTAGGCTTGCCAGGGTTACTCCAGACAATGGCACTTATGGAACGTAAAGAGGCATTACAAATTTATGGTCCGATCGGGCTTGCAAAATTCTTAATCTGTACTAAAGAAACACTCAATTTTGGACTAAACTACCAAGTTGAAATCATCGAAATTCAAAAGGATGGCATTATTGTTGATGAAGATGAATACCAAATCATAGCCGTTAATTCCAACCATGCCGTTGATAGTTACTGTTTTATTGTTCAAGAAAAACCAAGACCGGGCAAGTTTTATCCTAACAAAGCAAAAGCGCTAGGCATCCCTCCGGGTGAGCTATGGTCTAAGCTGCAAAGCGGTGAAGAAGTTACGACATCAACTGGAAGAACCGTGAAACCGCTTGAAGTAATGGGACCATTACGTGCAGGTAGAAAAATTGTCTATACAGGCGACACTAAACCATTTGAAGCCTTTGCAAAGTTTGCCGAGGGGGCAGATTTAATAATTCATGATTGTACCTTCGATGATTCATTAATCGAAAAAGCGAATGTAGATGGGCATTCAACTTCAAGCCAAGCGGCGTCACAAGCAAAAGCCGCAAACGCCAAACGTCTTGTACTCTCACATATCAGTGCAAGATATCC
>JAAZFA010000059.1 GCA_012511995.1 Thermoproteota archaeon
CAAACGGCTCTATCTGGCGATACAGTTGATTCAATCGCCAAAAAATATCCCTCTGCAGCCTGGTACGAACGTGAAATCGCCGACGGCTTTGGAATACGTTTTCAAGGTTCATTCGATACTAGAAGACTATTCCTTCATGAGACCTACCCACTAAACTTTCATCCGCTCTTGAAATCTTTTACAAACACGAAAATCAATACTATACCACCTAGCGAAGAGAATGCATATACGTTTAAGCAAGTGAAAGGTGAGGGAGTCTACCAAATTCCGGTTGGGCCGGTCCACGCAGGCATCATTGAACCGGGTCATTTCCGATTTAGTGTTATAGGTGAAACAATCTTTAATCTTGAAGTCAGGCTCTTCTACAAGCACCGAGGACTCGAGAAAACTGCTGAGGGCAAAACACCACAGGAATGTGTTAAAATTGCTGAGACAGTTAGCGGAGACGAGACAGTTGCCAATGCAGTCGCTTTTTGTATAGCCGTTGAGAAAATCTGTGACATACAGACGCCAAAACGTGCTCTACAGTTGCGAACCATCCTGCTTGAGCTTGAACGGGTCTACTCTTATCTAGGTGATCTAGCGGGGATGTGCGTAGATGTCTCTTATCCAGTCGGCGCAAGCCCATTTTTTATACTGAGAGAAGAAATATTCCGGCAAAATGAAGAATTAACTAGTTCACGTTTCAATAAAGGCATTATTACTATTGGAGGACTAACCAAGGACATTGCTTACGAGAAACTGCAGGGTCTTTTACGCTATCTTTCTACTTTTAAAGAAAGGTTTAACGCTGCCTGCCTTATCGACAGCACATACTTTTCAGTAATTGACAGGTTTGAAACCACGGGCATTGTTGAGACGCAGTTGCTTGAGCCTCTACACATCACGGGTCCAGTAGCAAGAGCTGCAGGCACAACCTTCGATACAAGAATTGACTATCCATATGGTATTTACAAAGAACTCAATCTAAAGGCACAAAGCCAGCCAAACGGCGATGTGTATTCACGGTTCAACCTTAAAGTTCAAGAAGTTTATGATTCAGTAAGAATCATCCAAAACCTTATCGGGCAGTTAGACGTTGGTAGTGTGTCAGTACCTTTCCAAATAAAAGATGGATATGCATTATCCATGGTGGAGGCGCCGCGAGGCCAAAACGTCCATTGGATATATATTAAAAACAATTTAATCGACCGCTATAAAGTGCGAACCGCCTCCTTCTGTAATTGGCAAGCCATAGAACATGCGGTATTAGGTAATATTGTCCCTGATTTTCCGCTTATTAACAAAAGCATGAATTTATCTTATGCAGGAACGGATCTCTGAGACTATGTTTAAAGCATTAACAAATGTCTTCAAGAAAAAAGCAACCGAAGACCTTCAGTTTAAAGATGTTGAGTTTGAAGCTATTGGATTCCAACTTAAAGAGAAAGTGGATCGTGTGTTTGGGAGAAGCTTAGCTATTCGTGAACTTGACGCAGGAAGTGATAACTCTGCAGAAATAGAACTCAGCAACCTTTCAACGCCTTACTATGATGTGGAACGCTTTGGAATAACTTTTGTTGCTTCTCCTCGCCATGCTGATGTTCTCATAGTTACAGGTGCCATAACTCTTAACATGGAAATCGCCGCTAAGAAAACCTATGATGCCATGCCTGCTCCAAAATTTGTGGTTGCGGTTGGTGATGATGCCTGTGGATGTGGGATATTAGACGGCTCCTATGCTGTTTTAGGCGGTGCAGACAAAATTTTTCCTGTAGACTTGAAGATTCTTGGAAACCCGCCAACACCGAAGATGATACTTAAAGGATTGCTAGCTTTGGTCTATAAAATAGAAAAAAATAGTCACTAGTGATGCTGTTAATAGTAACAAGTAGTTCAACGTTTTAGCGCGCATTAATTCAGTAAGACAAAGAAGTTAATTAGAAGAATGTATCGCCGTCGAGACCAAAATTTTATTCCTAAAAAAGGGAAAGAGAATTAATTATGGTTTTTTCTCCAGTTGTTTGCGTAGCTCGTTGTATGTTGTTTTAATGTCTTCGATTGAGCCTTCGTCTTCGATTGTTGAGGTGTCGCCGAGTGGTGCTCCAGTTAGGACTGCTTTGAGTAGTCTGCGCATGATTTTACCGCTGCGGGTTTTCGGTAGTTTATTGACGACGATAATTGCGTCTGGTGTTGCGATTGGACCGATGGTTGTTCGTATGTGTTTTGTGAGCTCAATGGTTAGTTGTTCTGAAGGCGCAAAGCCTGTACGTAGTGTTACGAACGCTACTGGAACCTCGCCTTTGACTGTGTCTTCTTTACCCATGACTGCGGCTTCTGCAACAGCTGGATGTGCAACCAAGGAGCTTTCAAGTTCAACTGTTCCAATACGGTGACCCGCAACCTTGAGTACTTCGTCAGCTCGACCTAAAAGCCAGAAGAAACCATCCTGGTCGCGTATGGCATAGTCGCCTGTGATGTAGATGCCGGGCCATCTGCCGAAGTATGTGAACTTGAATCTGTCAGGGTCCTTCCAGAGAGTCATAAGCATGCCTGGCCAAGGTGACTTTACTACAAGCCAGCCTTTTTGGCCATTCGGTAATGATTGCCCTTTTTCGTCTAGAATGTCTGCGTTGACACCTGGCATTGGAAGAGTTGCGCTTCCCGGTTTTAGGGGTGTCATTTCTATGCCGGCTGTTGGGGAAATCATGAAGCCGCCTGTTTCCGTCTGCCACCAAGTATCTACGATTGGTAGTTTTTCCTTGCCTATTACGCGGTAGTACCATTTCCATGCTTCAGGATTTATGGGTTCACCTACCGAGCCTAATAGTCTTAAGGTGCTTAGGTCGTGCTTGTTGATCCATTCCTCGCCGAATTTCATGAACATTCGAACTGCTGTTGGTGTTCCGTAGAGGATTGTTATACCATGGCGTTCAATCATGTCCCACCAGCGGTCTTGTGCTGGGTAGTCGGGTGTCCCTTCGAAGAGGAAGGCTGTTATGCCGGTGCTAAGTGGCGCATAGACGTTATATGTGTGACCAGTAATCCAGCCGATGTCTGCAACGCACCAATAAATGTCATCATCTTTGGGGTCGAATGCCCATTTAAGTGTCCAGTATGCCCAAGTTAGGTATCCGCCTGTGCCATGTTGGACTCCTTTTGGTTTACCGGTTGTTCCAGACGTGTAAAGTATGAATAGTGGGTCTGTTGATTTCATGGGTTCGGGTTCAACATAGGCGTTTGCACCAGCAGCGCTTAATGCATCGCTGTACCACACGTCCCTATTTTCTTTCATTTGGATGGGTTGTGCGGTGCGTTTAACAACTATCACTTTTTCGATGCCTGGCATGTTTGGTAATGCCCGATCAGCGGTATCTTTGATGGCTATTGGTTTTCCTCTTCGGAAAGAGCCGTCAGCTGTTATAAGAATTTTTGCGCCTGAATCGTTTACACGGTCTGCTAGTGCTTCAGCGCTGAAACCTGAGAATACGACTGCGTGAACTCCTCCAAGTCTAACTGTCGCTAGCAATGCGATGGGTAGTTCAGGTATAACGGGTAAGAAGACTGCAACGCGGTCACCTTTTTTAACACCATAATCTTGGAGTGCTTTTGCTAGCTTGTTAACTTCTCGATATAGCTGGTAGTAAGTATAAGTTTTTACTTCACCCATCTCTCCTTCCCATATGTAGGCGACTTTGTTTTTGCGACCTCCTTTAATCTGCCTATCAAGGGTATTGTAAGAGACGTTTAGTTCTCCATCAGCAAACCACTTATAAAATGGCGGATTCGAGTCATCCAGTACTTGTGTTGGTGCTTTGAACCAGTCTATTGCTTTGCTTTTTTCAGCCCAGTATTCCCGGGGGTTCTTGATGGATTTCTCCCATTCCGCTTTTCGGTTTTCACCAGAAGATATTTTTGCGATATTGGGAGAATATTTCTCATTGAAAGGTAGACTTGCTTCAGACATATTCTCATTCCCATGGATATTTCAGGATTGAACCCTTATCTACATATAAGTTTTTTTAAGGCAAATATGTAAAACTATATTTAGAAACGTTATTTTATTATGTTGTTCACTAAATATTACTGGAACATTTGGATGGAGCAAAAACCATCTTTTCAAAGTTTTATTAAAGATTTTTATTAGATGATCGTCATTCAACCAATTTTTTAAAATTGTGAAAAATTAATTTAGGCAAAATTTCACTGTATTTTGCATATTTTTTTTATAAAAACAAAGCATTAAAGAAAAAAATTATGAGAATAAATAAAAAACTATAAATAAAAAATTGGAAAGGTTTACCTAACTTTTCCGATAGGTAGAATCGTTTTTAGGTGTGACTCATTTAACACTTCAGCAATTGCCAGATATACTGCACTAGCACCACAGATTACACCTTCCACTCCGCAGATCGTGTTGAACCATTGTTGATTCCCCAATAATTCACGTGTCGTCAATAGGAAGAAAAGTATTGCTAGACTCATGAACACAAACTGCAATGCACGATTAGCTTTCAGAGTACCAAAGAACATCGCTAATGTGAACAACCCCCACATAAAAAAGTAGGCAGCCATCGAAGCGTTAGAAGGTGCAACGATTCCGATGAAGAGCGTAGATTTTGGTAACAGTATCAAAGCCACAAGAGACCACCAAAATAGCCCGTAACTGCTGAACGCGACTGTCCCGAAAGTATTCCCTTTCTTGAATTCCATGATACCCACGATAACCTGTGCTAAACCACCGTAAGCCAAACCCATCGCTAGAATCATCGCATCAAGATCGAACAAGCCAGCATTGTGTAGGTTTAAGAGCACTGTTGTTAAACCAAAACCTAATAAGCCAAGTGGTGCTGGATTTGCTAATTTAGTTAACAGATTTTCACCCATTTATTTTATTTCCCCTCTGTTGAATTGTTAAAACTGATTTGGTTGCGTTTTTGTTATAAGGCTTGCTATCGCTATAAATAATAATATATCAAAAAAATGGTGACAATTAGGATTATTTCTTCCTTGAAGTAATCCATTTTCCGACTTCTATGGTTGTAAAGACTATACCTGCATATAGACCTGCAATGACCCAATCGATAAGTTCAGGAGTACGTATGTCAAAGAGTTCTTGTACACCGGGTGTATAGAATATGATCATCTGTAATGCTAATGACGATAGTACTGCTATCCAGAGCCATTTATTCTTGAAGGCGCCGACTTTGTATAGTGGATACTTGAATGATCGTGCAGTTATAGCTATTGCTAATTCGATTGCTACCATTGCAGTGAATAGTTGTGTTCTTGCTGCTAGTAATTGTTCTCCACTTGCCCAAGGCGTATGTGCGAAGTAAGCAGCCAGCAGTAGTATACTTGTGAATATAGGTACAAATATCAGATAGGTTTTGACGTCTCTTGTGAATATGCTTTCATTTGGTTTACGTGGTTTGCGTTCCATTAAGTCAGGGTCGCCTGGGTCTACACCTAACGCTATAGCTGGCAATCCATCTGTTACCAGGTTAATCCAGAGGATTTGAACCGCAGTCAATGCGATAGCTGCACTCCCTACTAATTCAACATTTGCACCCGGTGAAATTACTGATGCAATGTATGGTACACTTACAACTGCTACGAACATTACCAGTATTTCCATGATATTACATTGAAGTAGGTATGTTAGGTACTTCTTGATGTTGTCATAGATTTCTCGTCCTTCACGAACTGCTTTGACTATGCTTGCAAAATTATCGTCGGCTAATACCATGTCTGCAGCTTCTTTAGTTACTTCTGTTCCTGAGATTCCCATTGCAATGCCAATGTCACTCATTTTTAGTGCTGGGGCGTCGTTTACCCCGTCGCCAGTCATTGCTACTACTTGGTCTTTTTTCTTCCAAGCTTTAACGATACGGGACTTATGTTCTGGAGCTACACGTGCATAGATGACTACTTTTTCAACGACTGCTTCTAGTTGTTCATCAGACATTTTTTCAAGGTCTTCGCCAGTTAGCACTTGGTCTTCTTCAATGTTGTCACCTAATAGTGTGAGATCTTTTGCGACTGCTGTGGCTGTTAATTTGTGGTCGCCTGTAATCATTACTACGCGTATTCCGGCTTTTCTGCAGATATTTATTGCGTCTTTGACTTCTGGACGTGGTGGATCAATCATACTCATTATGCCAATAAACACGAAGTCTTGTTCTATTGATTCTGGGAATTCTTCCATAGTATTTGGGAGTTCTTTGTATGCAAAACCGAGATTACGTAAGGCTAGTAATGCAAAGTCTTCGGTGACCTTTTGGTGCTGAGTGATTATTTCGTCAGTTAGGGGTACTGCTTTACCGTTGAGTAGTATTTTGCTACATTTACTAAGAACTATTTCGGGCGCTCCTTTCATGTATGCCGTCTTTTTGTTGTCTCCCGTATGGATGGTTGTCATTCGTTTACGCTCGGATGAAAAAGGTATTTCGGCGATGCGTGGTTCATCTTTATTAAAGGTTGCTTTTTTAAGGTTAAATTTTTCAGCAGCTACTACTAGGGCACCTTCAGTGGGGTCGCCTTTAACAGTCCATTTTCCGCTTTCTGAGTCTTTTTCAAGATCTGAATCGTTGCATAGCACGCTTGTTTTTAGTAAAGCTTTTAGGTTTTCGTCTAGAACAATTTTTTTATCATCTATTTGGAATTGGCCTTCTGGGGTATATCCTATGCCTGTTACTTTGATGGTTTGGCCGTTTACGTAGAGACGTTGGACTGTCATTTCGCCCTTCGTCAATGTACCTGTTTTGTCACTGCAGATTACGCTTGTACTTCCAAGAGTTTCTACTGCGGGTAGGCGTTTGACGATACTGTTAGATTTGGCCATGCGGTACATACCAATGGCAAGTGCACCCGTTATTATTGCGGGCAAGGCTTCTGGAACGGCAGCAACTGCTAAGCTGATAGCCCATAGAACCATTTCGGGGATTGGTCGGCCTACTACTACTCCAGCTATAGCTACGCTGATGGCGATGATTACTGCTAGAAGGCCTATCCATTTACCGACGCTGCCCATGCGTTTTTCGAGTGGTGTTTTTTCTTGAGGCGCTGATTGTACCATCTCGGCGATTTTGCCGAATTCAGTGGTCATACCTGTGTTTGTAACGATTGCTTTTCCTCTACCATAAACTACAGCCGTACCAGAGAATATCATGTTGCGCCTGTCGTTTAGTTGAGTCTCACTGGGTAATTCGTCAGTGGTTTTATCAACTGGTGCGGATTCACCAGTTAGTGGTGCTTCATCAGTTTTCATAGTAAATGTTTCAATCAATCTAGCGTCTGCAGGTATTTTATCGCCTGTGTATAATAGAACGATGTCACCTGGAACTAGTTGTGTTGCAGGTATTTTGATTTCCTTGTCATCTCGAATTGCTATGGCGTTAGGGGCAGCCATTTTTTTGAGAGCTTCAACTGCTTTTTCACTTCTGTATTCCTGTGTGAATCCTAAGACGGCGCTGGCAATGACAATGGCTAATATGATTAATGCGTCTGTTGGTTCACCTACTGCGATTGAGAGACCAATTGCTATTAATAAAATAATCATGAGTACGTTAGTGAATTGTCCTATGAAGAGTTTTATCGGTGATTTGCCTTTTTCTTTCTTAAGCTCGTTTGCGCCATAGGTGATTAACCGTTGACTAGCTTCATTTGAGTCTAATCCGCTGTTTGTTACTTTGAGTTGTTCCATTACTGCTTCAATGGTTTCACTATGCCATTGTTTGGTCAATTTGCTTCCTCGTTTGGAATACTACGTTACATCAAAATATATAGGCATTTCATAGATTATGATTAATAATGGACAAATGATTGAATATTTTATGATATTATAAACAAATGAATGGTGATGAGTGTTTAAATTAGATTATTATGTGAAAAGTGAAGAGAAAAATTAACTAGTGAATAGTTTCAATGATAAATCTAACGCCAGCCCGCTTTTACCTCTGGATGTCGTCTATGGTAATCTTGACTATGGACAAAAAGCGAAACAGCGCCAATAACCAAAGCAACAAGACTCAACAAGTAAAGGCCCCATGC
>JAAZFA010000404.1 GCA_012511995.1 Thermoproteota archaeon
ACGGCAAAATCACATCCAAATTTTATTCCAGGTGTAACGATCAAACCATTATCGCGCATGTCATGATAAACTGCATATTTTTCTTCGAATTCTTCGTAGAGTTGTTTGGCTTTAGCCCGTAGTTTTTTCTGGGTTACTCTTGCTTGGTTGGTGTGTTCGTATATTTCGATTTTTTCTGTTTCAGTTAGATATAGACCTTCCATTAGATCTAGTACTAATGGGACGTCAAATTCGGGTACTTTTGGTTTAGGTATGCCGATTGGTTTACCATAATAGGCAGTTTTGTATAGTTGAGAACCTTCTGTTGGGTTCCATACGACTAGAAAATTTTCAACAAGTTCAACCTTTATTTTAGGCATATAGTTGGCCTTACATTATCATTGAGACCATGCGTGCTGTGTCTGCTGCGTCTTCTGCTTTGTCGGCACAGTTTTCAAGGAGTTGTAGGACGTCTCTTAGTAGTAGCAGTACTGGTGTGTCTAATTTGTTAGTGAGGACTTTTATTGTTAGGGCTCGGTATTGGTCGTCTACTATACGTTCAGCAATTTCTACGTCTTTTGCTCGTTCAAGAGTTTTCTGTGAACCATAATTTAGAACCATCATGGTTTCTCTTAGTTTAAGTGTTGAATCTAATACCGCTAAGCTGAGTTTTAGAAGGTCTTTTTTGATTTCACTTGGGATTACCCAGTTGTGTTCCATGATTTCTAACAAATAGTATGCGATACCTTCGCTGAAGTCAGCTATTTCGCTTGATAAGTTTGTGAATCTGAGAAAGTCTTCTCGAGCATAGAGTATGGCGCCTATTTCTGCTAGTTCTTGAGACACAATTAGTCTTGATTTAACGACCTCTTCTTGGCCAGTCTTTATTTCTGAGAAGAGTTTACGTACGTTTTCTTTATCGCCACTTGCAAAGTGTTCGACAAGTTGAGGGATTTTTCTTGACACTTCGACTACTTTACGTAAATTGTCTTGGCATACGCTTAATGCTCGCCTCTTCACGCGCTCTTCAGTTTCTGATGGAAGTACTATACTTTTTCCCCCGCTATAACCATCCGTAAGTTAATCATAAAGTTAACACATGTGCATTAAAAAAGGTAGCTGCTTAACTTTTGATTTGGCTCCCTAAATCTGCAAAGTTTGCTTTGCCTTTAAAGTATTTTTGTAGTAGTTTAGGCAAGTTTGTGATGGAAGCCCGGACTTGCTGCCAGCTATCACGGTCACGTATGGTTACTGTGTTGTCGTCTATGGTGTCGTAGTCTATGGTTATACCTAGTTGTACACCTGCCTCGTCTGCTCTTGCATAGCGCCTGCCAATGCTACCCGTTTCGTCGTAGTCAGTCATGAAACCTTCGCAAGCAAGCATTCTCTGTACTTCTTTTGCTTTGGTATCCAGACCGTCTCTGCTCATAAGGGGATAAACACCGACTTGAATTGGAGCAATAGTTCGGGGGAAACCTAGAACCACGCGGTCATTTTTTATGCCGTATGCATATTCGAGAGCTATATATAAAAGTCGGTCACAGCCAAAACTCGGTTCTACTACGTGGGGTATGAAACGTTTGCCGCGTACGATTGTTTTTTGTTTGCTTATTTCGACTTGTTCTTTTAAGATTTGGTAGCCTTCAACTAGAATGCTGCCGTCTTTTTCCATAGCGTCGGCGACTTGTCGAGCTGGGAGTTCGGCTATTGCCGCTGCTACTTTAGCGGCGTCTCCTTTGTAGACTGGACCAAGTTTTGCCACGATAGGCTTAACTATGAGTTCTTCGGATTCGATTGGATTTTTAAATTCTTTGTAGACTGTCATATCTACGCCGCTTGCTTTCATGTGACAACCTAAGTCATAGTCTGTGCGGTATGCATGACCTGAGACTTCTACCCATCCCCAGCGGTCGACTAGGACTTCTTGGTCAAAGCTCTGCGTGCTGTAATGGGCTTTTTCCCATGTTAGTTTTTCGATGAATCGTTGTTTTTCCGTAGGTACGCCTATTTGGTTTAGGAGGCGTTTGGCTTGTGCCATGAAGAATGCTTGCCATTGGCATTTGATAATGCTTTTGTCTAGTGCTTCTTTGACGGTGAAGTTTGTTATGTCTTCGCATTCTTTTAGGCGGGTGTCACAAAGTAGGATGGGGAGGACTTCATCTTCGACTTCTGTTAAGTATTGACAATCTGGTTCTTCGGGGTCAAAGAAGAACTCGAGGTCTGCGATAGTGAATTCACGTAGGCGAATTAATCCTTGGCGTGGTGAGATTTCGTTTCTTAATGCATGGCCTATTTGAAGGGCACCAAAGGGTAATTTTTCTCTAGCTACATTATACAATCGATTAAATTCGACGAATATATTTTGTGCAGCTTCTGGTCTACCGTAACCTACGGCGCCGCTGTATGGACCGATAGTTGTTTCAAACATAGTTAAGTAACGTGTTGGTTCGCCGAATGGACTACCGCAGTCTGGACAAACTACTTGGTGGCGAATCAGTTCTTGTTTGATTTCTTCTAAGTTCATTTTTTCGGTTTCTTTTGAGCTTATATTTTTTTCTTCAAGTAAATGGTCTGCTCTAAATCTTGTGTGACATTTTTGGCATTCAACCATGGGTTCTTTGAAGTGTGCCACGTGTCCTGATGCTTCAAACACTTTACCAGGTGCGATTATTGAGGATTCTATTTCATATATGCCGATTTTTTTAACCATAAGTTCCCGTAGTTTTGCCTCAACATTTTGTTTAAGGCGTGCACCTAACGGACCATAAGTTACAAAACCGCCGCTGCCTCCATAGATTTCAAATGATGGCCAAAAGAAGCCACGACGTCTAGCTAGTTCGTTTATTGCAACGGATTTGTCGCATTGCGGTTTGCTGCATTTTGCTTCGCTACTCAAGTTGATTACCTGTTTTATCCCTTTAGGCTGTATTTAGAATTAAAATGTTGTGTGTGAAATGACGTAGCTATTGCCTGTTTAAGGTTTAGAAAATTTTGTGATTGCAGTATTGGACGTTAGAGTATTGTGGTGGGTGCAATTTTAGGGTATCAATGTATGCTGTCAGCCGAGTTTTATGCAAGCTGTTTTGTTTTTGTTTGTGATGAAACATTTATAGTCAAGTAAGCACTCGCATTTTTGTGATTTACAATTTTGTTTTTTCAGCATGAAAAATCTGGTATGAACTTCAGGATTTAAAATTCAGCATGATTTTTTCAGTATTAATTTTTCAAGAAAACAAGACTGAATTTTCGGCTTTAATTATTTAGGCATGAACAGAAAAAGCTGAAAAAGCAAGCACAATATTGATTAAAGCTTAGTAACATTTATCCAACAGTTTTTTGTTATCGAACCAATCTTAAAATTACGTATGCATAAATGTCATGCCTTGCTCCTTGTGCTTATAATCGTATTATCGTGTCTTTATAACGTTGAATCATCTTTTGCACAATCCGTTAAGCCTTCTCTGCCCAAATTCACTTTGAAACTTGTTCATCATTTCTTGGATTAACTTGCAATTATCACAATAAACCTTACACTGGAGATAATGTAACAGTTGTGTCCGGAAAGCATATGATGAATTGACTAGTATTGTTGTGGCTATTAAAAATCAACCCTTTATCCATATAAAGATTCAAACGGCAACCAGCTTGAACTATACTATAATGTTCATTCTAAAGGGCGTTTTTTAGAAATTTGGGTTGAGCACTATACTGTTGAGGAAGGGTATCTTGTTCCGTCAAATTCTGCCTGCACAACCATTGATTATGCAGTAGATTATCCTGTTGACGTTCAAATTGACTTTCAAGTTCAGGCATTCATTGGCTATAATAATAGAATTACGGACGCTTGGACTCCTTATGGAGAGGAATACCCTTATGTTTTCAATGGTGAATCGAGCGGTTGGAGTGAAACATAAACATTAACGATACCTAACAACGATTCAACATTGCCTTCGTAGAGTCCAACAGCAACGCCTCAACAAAAAAATCCTGAGAGCGGTGTTTTATTTAGCCTTGACTGGGCGCAGATAGTCATAATTGTTTTAGCTGCAATAGCTGTCGTGATAGCGCTTGGATTAGTGCTGTCGCGTAAAAGAAGCACAAAGCAGACGGGTAATACCGTCTAATCCTTAGGTTTCTCGAGAGCTCTTAGCATTGCTATGCCTTTAGTTGTCATCACGTATTTAGCTCGGTACTTGGGCGAGTTTTTCTCAACATAACCCCGTGAACTAGCTGGCTAAAGGTGCTCTCAAATACCGCATGTGTAAATCCGCTTTTTTGTACCGTATCAGCGTATCCTTGGCTATTTTGCTAAAGGACACGGCACAGAGCATAAACCAATTATACCCAACCATCTTGAGAGCATGTAGTGTGCCTATTCCCCGTAAGCTGGAACGGGTAATGCAAATGTAAACCAACAGCCGATTATCAAAAAAAATTTTAAAAGGAAAAAAAGAATTATTTTTTGCCGCCCTTTTTAGCGCAAGCACTGCCACAATACTTCGATTTAGCATCAAATGTAGTATAGGTTTTTTTGCAGATTAAACATTTTTTTTCCATAAGAATCTATCACCTGTAGTATTATATTATCAAATGTGCAGCTAATATGTATTATAAAACTTTAAAAATTAAATGCTTCTATTGCACAAATCTTATTAGCAAACTTGTACAAATATGAATACATGTTGAACATGCAAGCGCTTTAAATAACGCTTTTTTCAACAAAAAAGGAGAAAAAAATGCAAATGTTAAATAAAAGAAAGACTTTGATATCAATTTCAATATTTCTGATAATGGCAATGAGTACATCATTAACGCTATTGCCTTCAATCGATGCACATACACCACCGTGGACTTTTGACTCCTACGCATACATCATCGCTCAACCCAACCCTGTCGGTGTCGGTCAAACCATACACGTTGTCTTTTGGATAGATGCACCTCTACCGGGCGCAACTGTAGCAAATGACATTCGACGACACGATTATACATTA
>JAAZFA010000060.1 GCA_012511995.1 Thermoproteota archaeon
GTAATGGCCTAAAAGGCCATTACTTTCTTTGCCCAAATTTGATTTTAGTTAAATCTTACCAATAAACAAGAGCTGAGGCCTTGTTTACCTTGAATTCTGACACACCCTGACAGTCCCCGATTTGCATGAACCCCCCCACTATCTTTTTGATGGTGGGGGTTGTTTTTTATGTGAAACGGATTAAAATCACTGGGGAATCTGTATTTATCTACCCACAGCGCAACACTGGGACAGGGCCGTCATTGCATTAACACGCAATTCCAGACCAGTCCCCTGCACTGCTGCATCCCAAATTCGCATGACTTCTATAGAAGCTTTGCAAAAGCGGGGACAGGGCCGTCATTGCATTAGCACGCAACTCCAGGCGTCAAGTAGAAATGAACACTTTTTGCTAATTAAGAATGGACACTTTAGTTATTGAATATACTTTCTCGATGTTTCATTCGGTAACTGTCATTGTTCAAATTTATGACCTCTACTCTATGAAGCAATCTATCCAGGATTGCTGTAGTTATTCCTTCATCGCCAATCAGCTCTGTCCACTGTTCCGGACTTTTATTGGAAGTTAGAATGATGGAAGATTTTTCGTAGAGATGGTTAATTAAATGAAATAGGAAGTTTGCTTCTCGTTGGTCCATAGCCATATACATCAAATCATCAATTATCAACAGATCGGTTTTTCTTATTCTTTTTAATCGGACCTGTGAGCTTTTTACATACTCTTCATTTTTTAGCATATAGACTAAATCTCCCATTGTAACGAAAGCTACCTGAAAGCCTTTTTGGATAGCTTCAAGGCCTATACCTATAGCTAGGTGAGTCTTCCCAGCACCGGGGGGTCCTAGTAAAATTATATTAAACATCTGCTCTAACCAACTCAACTCTTCTAGCTCTTTTAATTGACGCTTAGTAAGAGATTGTTGTTTAGAAAGGTCAAACTCATTAAGGGTTTTCAAGTAAGGAAATCTAGCCCAATTAAGAAGCCTGGCAATGTTTTTCTCGTCACGTTTTTGTAATTCATAGCTAGTTAGTTTTAATATTAGCTCTCGGTAAGTGAGAGATTTTCTTTCTGCATCTTTTAAGATGTTAGCCAATTCTTTGGCTGTTTCTACTAGGCGTAATTGCCTTAGATTTTCTTCGAGTCTTTCTATGCTAATACTCATTCTTGAGACCTCCCTAGAATTTCGGTGTATGAATCTAAGGATCTGGTTGTAACCTTAATATGGCTATATTTATTTATTGTTTTACTTGCAATTACAGGACTTATCTTTTCGCCTTTTATTCTAGAAATATATTTGCAGACATTCAAAAAATCATTGGCAGAAAAAAGTTTCTCTTTTTGGCATTTTGTCAAAGCCTCATCCATTAAGTCAGAATAGTTCCGACTCGACTTAATAATTAGACTTAATTGGTCCCTTCTATACCTAGGATATAGATTCAAGATTTCGCCTATGTATTCTTTTGCCATACTCTTGTTTTTAAAGAGATCTATTGCTTTATCTTTCAATTCAGAAATAGCTTTGGATTTTTCCCTTTTATGATCATTATTTCTAATTAGCTGCCCTTTAGCATAGGATAGTTGGTGTTTAGCCAAAAGTCGTATTTTATCTGGTGTATAAATGAGAAGTGTATCGACTCCATCGTCTTTTTGTATCTCTAATAACACTTTATTGTTCCTGGCTAACTTGTAGCTGCCAATTGGTAGTGTGTAGCGATTAGATTTGTAATAAATTGTGTTGTCTTTCGCCACAACTCTTGTTATACTAGTAATAAGGGTACTCTCGTTCGAGAGTATTGGGAAGACTGGTTGTAAGTGTTGCTTTTCCTGGGCGAACACTTCAGCCGGTCTTTTTTTTGTTAGCTGGTGAACTTTGTAATTGCCAGTTCTATCCAGCCAGGCGATGCATCTTTGGTTCCAATTATCTAGATTGGTATAGATGCGACTATCAGCGAAGTTTCCCTTTATAAATTTAACAACATTTTCAATTTTACCCTTAGATTCAGGATCTGCCCCACGACATAGATAAACACTAAAACCTCTTGCATTTTTATATGCTTGGAATTTACTGGTATAGATAATATCACCAGCATTTTCCTTTACTGCAATAAGTGTATCTTGGTCATACACTAGCTCATTTGTCCGACCGCCAAAGTATTGAAATGCATTTTCATGACTCTGTATGGTATCTCTGGTTGTGAAAGGTCTATCCAACCATTCAACGTATTTATAGCGAGAATGAGAAAGGACAAAAGCTATGAAATATAGCTTCACCTGTTTGTTTTCATTGGTCTTTTGTTTTGTTTGCCCCCAATCGACCTGTATTTGCTGACCCATTGGCAGTAATGGAACAGCAGAATACTGACGTGGATTAGCTTTGCCCTTAGGTATTTGGTATTCTTCCCTAAGATTACTAACATAGAGCCTGCAAGTACTTTCTGCAAAGTCCAAATCAGGATATCTTTCTAGCAGCCAATCATAAATTTGGGCGCTACTAATATGTGGGTATTCTCTTAACCACTCTAAGAGCCAGTCTTTATAGGGATCTAATTTCTTTTTGCGACCTTTTTGTGAATTGACCCAATTAGTTGCTTCTTCAAAGGTCATATCCAAATATTTATAAACTGTGGTTCTGGATATTCTAAGACGTTTAGCTATTTGTGCTACTTTTAGTTTTTTATCAGCCAATTGATGAACTTCTACGTATAACATGATTTTATTCACCTTTCACTTCCCCCTTTCTATAACTTAATTATAGATCATCGGGGAACAATATTTGTTGAAAAGTGTTCATTCTTATTTAGCAAATTCTGTCCAATTTAGTTTAGCATTTACA
>JAAZFA010000061.1 GCA_012511995.1 Thermoproteota archaeon
CACTCAAAACATTACATCAACCCTGAGCAAAAAAGAAAAGGGAAAGTTTGCTGGATAGGATAAATTTGTTTGGGGTGGTGACCCGGAAGAATTTGAACCTAAATTGCTTGGTACAAAATTAAATTTAACAACAATTCGCTTTATAATAGATAAAACCGTACCCATATCAGCAAGTAACAAAAACCCTAAATAAATTTGACTTTCAGGTAATCAGACAAAGCAGTCACATAGAGCTTAAAGACTTCCACAATGACCATAAGAACAGTTGTTATCCCTAAACATATGAAAAATGCTATCAGCACTCTTAGAAGCATACTAACACAAAACAGGAATTTCAGTCCAAAAATTTATAGATGCGCCATAAAAAAACTAAACCTTTAGACCCAAAACCGCATTGTTATAACATATTCACTCTTCTGTACCCTCTTTTTCTCCCAATCCTCTGCACACTTAAACCATAGCTCAAATGCCTCTTGAAAAATAGTTAATGCTTCATCACAAGTTTTCCCTTAACTTGCTACATTGATAACAGAGTCTGCAACAACAGATAACTTGCCTACTTTGTGAATAGTAGTAACACCAATTTCCATAGCAATACCTTCTAAAAGCAACGCATTAAGGATTCTTATTAACCTCACTAAAACAACAGAGAACAATTCTTCCCTCCGCCACCCAATTGGGGGCACCCATACCAAGGTACCATACGCACTGAACTTAACATTGAATGCTACATTATCTGAGAAGAGACTTTAACGTTAACTTCCCCATCCCCAAGGAACGCATGATAATCTCTTGGAACATAGCCTTAGCAGTATATGGGACAACTGACATGGCACCAGAACCCTACTTAGCAGTTGTACCAAGGTAATTAGAAATGAGGGGCAAAAATTTTTTCGAAAGGTATTTCCTTCAATTGAGATATAACATACTTCTATATTGATATACATGTAAATGGAATGAATGGGGTAAATGAATGAGCGATGCAACAACAATTCGTGTATCAAAAAAAACCATAAATCCATAACCAGCATACACCTTTTTGGTTTGCTTTCATCTGTTTAAAAAAACAAAACAGCCAAAACCAATTGATACAAAAAACACCCCAATCAACGCAAAAAACCAGAACCCAAACAACTTGTATGTAACTTATGGACTTATGGAAAAAAAACTGTCCAAACCCTGGAAAATCTAAGAGAGAAACTTCACGCTCAAAATCTCGACGAAACAATACAGTTGCTGATTAAAAAACAGCGTAAAACCGCATTAAACAAAGGTTTTGGCGTCGCAAAAAACCATTTAAAATCGTACACAAAAGCGGACCGCGGTGAAGATCGTAATTGATACGTATGCATGGATTGAGCTCTTCGTTGGTAGCGAAAAAGGCAAAAAAGTAAAAGATTTACTTGAAAACGCCGAGGAAGTTTATACTCCAAACATAGTATTAGCTGAGATAGCTCGAAAATTCCTCCGAGAAGGCAACGATGAAAAAACGATTGCAGAATGGCTTGAAATAATTACAGTTGCTTCAGACATAACACAAATCGATCCAGCATTAGCTTTGGAAGCAGCAAAATGTAGTGGTGAACTTTCTGAAAGAGCAAAAAAGTTCAAGCAAAACACGCTCAGCCTGTTTGGTGCTATTGTTCTCGCAACAGCTAGAATAAATCAATGCAGCATTCTAACTGGCGACGAACACTTCAAAGATTTACCTGAAACGATATGGCTAAGTTAAAGAACTCCGATAGCGAAATTTGAGGAGTCCAAAAATGAGGTAGTCGAGTAGACGACAAAACAAACGGGAAGAAGAAG
>JAAZFA010000405.1 GCA_012511995.1 Thermoproteota archaeon
AGTACCTCAAGGCGAAGAAGTTTCTAAATATTGTGATTTAATCACCGAAGAAATTGGTCGAATTAGAATCACTAAAGAAATCGACGGCGTAATCGTTAAAGCAGACACGCTAGGATCACTTGAAGCAGTAGCTGAGATACTAAAAGCTAACAATGTCCAAGTACGTAGTGCAGATGTGGGCGATATCAGCAAACGAGACGTTATCGAAGCTTCCGTTGTGAAACAACATGATCCACTAGTCGGCGCAATCCTGGCATTCGGTGTAAAAGTGTTACCCGATGCAGAAACCGAAGCAGAAACGAATGCAATCAAAATTTTCCGTGACCCCATCATCTACAATTTAATCGACAACTATCTAAAATGGGTGCAAGAAAAGAAAGAACGCAAAAATGAAGAAGAATTTGAGGCACTCATAAAACCAGGTAAAATCATGGTATTGCCTAACTGCATTTTTCGGCGAGCTAAACCCCTTGTAGCTGGAGTTGAAATTCAAGTCGGCAGATTAAAACCTAAAGTTTCACTAATACGTGCTGAAGACGGTTCCGAACTAGGAGAAATCCAACAGGTACAAGAAGAAGGTAAAGCCATCAAAGAAGCCAAGTCAGGCGCACAAGTAGCAATATCCATGGACAAACCGATTGCGGGTCGACATATTTTCGAACGAGATATACTTTACGTGAAAGTTCCAGAAAAAGATGCAAAAACCTTGTTAACTACTCATCTAGATAACTTAAACTCACAAGAACAGGATTTACTCAAAGAATACGTGAATATGATGCGAAAGAAAATTCCATTCTGGGCAGGCGTAATGTAACATGTTGCCCTTCTTTTTTTAGTACTTAAATTAAAAACTCATTTTAGCTAAATCCATCCTTTAGGCATCTATCATTTTACACACTTAATAACCCTTGACAGTTTTCGATAAACACATTTAAATTCTGCGCAAGTCAGAGAAAAGGTGCAAACCAGTTTTGACGACTGGTCGATTGTAAGCCGGGGTCTCCTAGCCCGGCAGGGAGCAAGCCTGGAGATAATGCTCTTCTTCAGGAGTGTACCTGTTAGCTTGTGGCCTTTCGGGGCCTCGGGGGTTCAAATCCCCCTCCCGGCGCCATTTTTTGATTTAAATTTACCGTTCAACAATAAGAGTTTTCGGTAAAAGTTCCAACAGTTTAGCTACTAGTCCTTCGCGACAGGATATTATGTCTGTTCTTGATTTTTTATCTTTAGTTGTCTGCTCTTGGAAAAAGCTGCAAGTTATATCCACAAGTTTATTCCTAGCGTGTTTTTGTGATAACCGATAGACTGTCAAAGCGACCGCTTCATCTAATGCTCTTGCACAATGTACGCGCCTAATTTTTTTGCCCATCACCATAAAACCAATTTTTGAAGCAACTAACTCATTTGCCAAGATATCTTCAAAGAGAACCTGTTCTCTTATTCTAAAGCAAAATTCGTATTGTTGCTGAATAAATGAATTAATAAGCATACGAACAAGACGTTCTTTTAGTGCATTTGTAGAATCCTTTTTCATGCAATAGATGTTGATTTCAAGGGGATTTTCCTCGCTTAAACATCCACTAATTTGTTCTATTTTCTTTTTATGCAGTAAAACTACTATTCCTTCTTCTCTAGAAGGTGCTGTAAACATACAACCACAGATATCTTCAATTCTTTGTAAAATTTTAAAACCATTTTTAACCCACATCTTTTCAAAGAATTCCTTTCTTTTTTTCAGCCATTCTCGGTCAGTTTTTGTTTCACCATTTCCTATCCTGAAGGTTACCTGCGGAAAGTTGCCTATTTCACTCACCTGCAGGTATGTTATGCGTTGATTGCATCTAAATTTTTCTAACAAACATACTAAAAACCATCAATAGATTGTAGAAAAAACATTTGTTGCCACAAAAAAGTACGCTGAACATTATGAGCTTCCTCTCCTGATGTATGCTGAAGCTTTCATCCCTGCCAGCGCTCCTTCACCTACTGCAGTGGCAACCTGCATTCCCCCACAAGTACAGTCTCCTGCAGCAAAAATACCCGCAACACTAGTTTGCTGATGACGATCCACCATTAGGCAGCCTGTGCGGTCAGTGGTTATTCCCGCTCCCTGCACGATCGCCGTTAACGGTACACCACCTAAGGCAATAAAAACACCATTTACTTCACGCTCACTTTCTTGTTGGGTGATGAAATCTTTGATTTTTATGGCCTTAACTACTTGGTCACCTATTATTCCAGTAACTTTACCCATTACAAACTCGACATTATTTTTGTTCTTAAGTCTATCTAGCACAGCACCCCCCATTTCCAACTCTTCCATTTGACTAATAATCGTAATTTTGTTCGCTAAATCTGATAATGCTAAAGCATCGATAGCTGCCTCCTCACTGTTTCCCACAACAGTAACCACTTTTTTACGAAAGAACGGACCGTCACAGATTGTGCAGTAGCTGACGCCTCTACCTATGTATTCAGTTTCGCCGGCGACTTTTAGTTTGCGACGTTGAGTACCAGTGGTAATGATCAATACTTTTGCTTCGTAGGTTTGTTTCCTAGTGACTGCACGTTTTCTAGAATTTACAAGTTCTATACTGATAACCTCTTCATCTTCATGTAGCTGGGCTTTGAAACGTTCTGTTTGTTGACGCATTTTCTCAACAAGTTCACTACCTTTGATACCATTAGGAAACCCTGGATAATTTTCAAGTTTAGGTGCTAAGTAAGCTCTACCGCCAGCGATGCCTGATTCAAGGATAACGGTTTTTAGTCCTAACCAACCCGTGTAAATGGCGGCTGTTAATCCTGCTGGACCAGCGCCAATTATGACTACGTCTGTGTGAATTATCCCATTCATAAATAAACCTCATAATAAAGTAATTCTAGAAATCTATTGATAGAACAAAAATGTTTTGGAAATAAAATGATGTCTATTCGGTTGATTCCTCGACAACATTTAGGAACTGCTTGATCTGAGCCAATATTTTTGTTAGCCCTTTTTCAGTTAAGGGTGGATCATAAGGAATACGCAATACATCCCATCCCTGTTTTGTTAACAAATCGTCAATCTCTTCATCGCGTTCCAATTGTTTATCTTTTTTATGAACCGGATTGCCATCGAGATATACAATTTTGCGCTTCTCCATCCAACAAAAGTCTGGTATAGTGGATTTTAGAATGATCGGCTGCTGGGTGACCATGCCGCCTGTAAGGTTTAAAGCGCTGAGTGATTTAAATACTTCAATTTCTGCTTTGCTGACTCGAGGATGCATGCGTTCTTTATATGCCAAAGAGGTTCACGGCACATTACTCTCCACTCGGCTCCTAATAAATTCTCTAAAAAACATAATGTAACCCACGGATAAACTGATAATAAAATGACCAAAAGTATGCCTAGCGGATCGCCACTGTTAAAAGCGCGGCGCTCATCAAAAATAGGTTCCCTAATCCTTCTTTAGGGAAATAGCGATGACACGTCCGTTTTAACCTGCTAACCCGCCAAGCTTGGGTGTACCTCTTGGATGGCTATTTCTCGCAAAATAGAATAATTTTCACCGACTATAAATGGAGTTGTGACTGTGTGTTGTTAACAACAAACAGACTGAAAGAGGTAATTTGCCTTCTATTTAGCGGTTTTTATTTGAATTTGATTTTTTTTATAGATTGCTGGTATGACGGTCACACTGTCGTTGTTGTCACCGATATATTGCGGTGTTTTGTCAATTGACTTATTTGTTTGTCTATGTGATGTATGTGTTGTACTGATGAGCCAGCCAATGACACCTATAAATATGAGCGCTGGAAGAAGCACCAAAATTATTGTTTTACTTTGTTTGAATTAACTCTTCTTTTCGCCGTTACACCTGAATATTCCAATGTATCGGTTTCATAGATAGCATTGATAAGTCTAAATCTGCATTTTAAATCAATTTTGACACCAAAAATTTATAAAAAAACTAAATTATTGAGGTTGACAGTTTTAAAAAGCCACCTCTCAGCTAAAATAGAACAATTTATGTTAAGTTTATCTTTGCATTATTTTCTTTACCCTTCAACTTTTATCGGTTTCACTTCGAGTCCTGGATACTCTTTAAGTTTATCAGCCATCACTTGTAGTGCCTGGTCAACTAGATAGTTAATTGTATCTTTCTCGTAGATTCCATCTAGTTGGCGCTGTCCCGCCCGAACCCCAGTCAAGACCTCAATCCCTTCGTCGATAGTCTTCACTGAAAAAATGTTGAATTGTCCAGCTTTGACTGCATCTAATACTTCTTCTTTAAGCATCAAATTCTGAACATTGCTCTCAGGAATCATTACACCTTGCTCCCCGTTTAGGCCCCTGAATTTACAGACTTCAAAAAAACCTTCAATCTTCTCGTTAACTCCACCAATAGCTTGCACTTCACCTTTCTGGTTGACGGAGCCTGTAACTGCGATGTTTTGCTTGATTGGTATTCCACTAAGTGCACTCAAAATACTGTAGAGCTCAGTGCTAGACGC
>JAAZFA010000406.1 GCA_012511995.1 Thermoproteota archaeon
ATGTTTTCTTTGCAGCCGCCGTTAATGATTGTTGGTGTAATTGTTGTTTTTATTCGTGGTCGTATTTCTTCTGCTAGTGCTTTATCTTTTGTAGCTATTTCATCGAGGATTTCTTCACTTTTATCGGGGTTGTTTAGAAGTTTTATAAAGTTTGGTTGAAGGCTTGGGTTGATTCGAGCTATCTCAGCTAAGTATTCTTTTAATGTTGGAACATAAATGGTAGCTGGTTTATAAGCGGATAGTTTAGCTATGACTTTGTTGATGCGTAAAATTGCGTTGTCAGCGGTGTTTGGCATTGAACCGTGTCCAGGGGTACCGTGGGCTTTTATTCTTAGCCATAAGATGCCTTTCTCGGCGGTTTGTATGGGGTAAACATTGATGTTTTTTTGGGGGATTGCTAATCCGCCGCCCTCGTTTAGGACATAGGGGCACCATATTTTGTTTTTGTGGTTTCGGAGCATCCATGCGGCTCCTTGTGCGCCACCTTTTTCTTCGTCTGCGGTTGCTGCGAGTACGACGTCCCCTTTTATTGGTATGTTGTTTTTCTTGAGTAGTTTCAGTGTGAATACTTCTATGGCTGTCATGCCTTTCATGTCATAAGCACCTCTTCCATAGACGTAGCCGTCTTTTACTGTGCCGTTAAATGGAGGGGTTGACCATTCAGTTGGGTTGGCGGTGACGACGTCTAGATGCGAGAGGAGTAAAAGGCTGGGTTTTTCTCCTGTGCCTTTTAGGTAAGTTATTAGGTTTCCGCGGTTTGGTGCTGATTCGAATATTTCTGATTCGAAGCCATCTTTAGCTAGGTAATCTGCGATAAATTGGGCTGCATGAGTTTCGTTACCCGGAGGGTTACTGGTGTTTATTTGTATTAGTTTTGAGAGAAATGTTGTAATTTCTGATTCAATATCATTTAGCATTTGTATAGTCAATGTTTTTTGTGTCTCCACACGTCTTATTGGCTTTGTGCTTTTAAGAGTAACTGTTATTGTTAATGGAGTTTTAGTGGTAGTTTTTTTATAATTAAACATGTAGGTTTATATAGTGTGGCAAAAGTTGCTATTAGAATAAAAACTATTCATGAGTAGATGTTATGAAAGAGTTAAAACCAATTGATTACAAGATTCTGTTCGAGCTCATGAAAGACTCACACAGAAGCGATCGGCAACTGGCAAAAGCCTTAGGAGTTTCTCAACCAACCGTGACCCGTAGACGTGCCATGTTGGAGGAAAACTTTATTGAAGGATACACTGTTATTCCAAAGTTCGGCCAAATTGGATTTGATATTGCAGCTATCACTTTTTTGAAGAGTAAGCTAAAATGTGAAACTGGTGACGAGAAGGCTAAAGCATTACAGAAAATGAAGGAATGGTATATGAAACAAACTAACGTTATCATGGTTATGGATGGTCGTGGTATGGGTTGGGATGCCGTGTGTATTTCGTTGCATGAAAACTTTGCTAGCTTTGCGGGTTTCATTAGAGAACATGATTCTGAATTATCTGATTGGGTTGTTGAGAGTCAAACTTTCAACGCTGATCTTAAAGGTGGCATAGTTATCAAACCATTACATCTAAAGTATCTTGCTGCTTCTCAGAAGCAGTAATATTTTTTTAAAAAATATTTTTTTGTTTAAAGTTGGCGAGTATGCTTGTTTTCGTTTGTTTTGTTTAGCCCTTGTTTTTGTGTGGGTTAGTGTTTGGGTGTTTTTTTGAGTATGCGTTTTTTGGGTAATTTGGGCTTTTTTACTCGGTTTACGTCGGCAGTCAATTTGTTTCACTTGTATAGTTATGGTTGAAGTGTAAGATAAGTTAATCCTAAAAGTTTGGGTTTGGTGTGTTTATTTCCGCCAGTTGCTGCCCCATTTGTAGTAATGTGTTGGGGTTATTTTGATTATTGGGAGGTCGCCTTCTTTCCATCCGCCTGCTTCAGTGCGGTATTCTGGAAATTTTTCTTTTAAGAGTTCGTGTGCGTATTGGTATTCTTTGCCGTTCCAGAGTAGTTCTGCTTCTCCTTGGATGCGGATGCCTTTAGTGTTGGACCAATTGTTTTTGTCGTAGTCATCGAGGACTAAGGAAATTTGTGGGTTTGATTCGATGTGTTCTAGTTTTGGCGTGTCTGGGTCGGATGCTATGTAGAAGTATACACCGTCGAAGACTGGCCAAACTGGTCGTACAACGGGTTCGCAGTCTTCTGTGGCTGTTGCTAGGCGTCCTACAGGTAGTTCTGTTATGAATTTTTTGTCTGATTTGGTTAGTTTTATTCCCATTTGACCACCAATGTGGGGTGTATTGAACCTGTCTGAATAGTTTATAGGTCTTCCTTTTAAAACTTGATGTTCGAATTGTTGCTGGTGTGGTTGTTTGCTGGGTTGGCTTGTTTTGGATGTTTTGCTTGGTGGTTTAGGGTCGTGTTGCGTTGTTTGGGAATCCGCGGCTTCCCAGTAGCCTAAGTGATCGGTGTTGTCGGTTAGTTCTATTTTGGTTAACCATTTGATCTATTTATAGACGTATTGGCTTTCTGCGACAATTTGAATGGAGTGCCTCGTTTGGGTAGTGTGAGTCCGTTCATTTTATGTGCTATGTGGATGTTTTTGTCTTTGATGTAGTCTACTGGTAGTGGGGTTATGTAGCCGTCGTATGCATAGGATATAGCGGTGGTGGCGTTTGGTTTGATTTCTG
>JAAZFA010000407.1 GCA_012511995.1 Thermoproteota archaeon
GACGTATTTGTCGATGGTGTCTGGGAACAGCACTGTTTGGTCTCGGTGGGTGCCGCTTACGTGTTCGCTCATGGCTTTTCAGCTGTACTAAAGCTAGCTTTAAGCTTAACGGTAAATAGTGAGCACATAAAGAGACTTTTCACACAGTCTGAAATAGGTTCGGAACCGATTAATTGGTTAGATTAAATTATGGGTTTACTGAGGCTCCGGAAAGCTTAAGGATAAAAGAAAGCTTACGGCGCAAGCGTCCATTGAAGGGGGCATGAAAAGATTGTTCATAAAAAGGGATTTTGGCTTTTAACTCGTATTTGTTGGCTTTAGCACAGCCTGCCTCTACATCCACATTAGATACATCCAAATTTAATATATTTGCATTCGATATTGGAGTGGGAAAATTGGGGAAATAATATGAACATGGAAAAAACAAAAAACAGAACTATTCTGAATAAAAATATACATTCTGAAGTAAATATATGAAATCCCCAAGCGCAAGACCCGACCTATAACGTAATCCCTTCTTTTCAGGATGACAAGTTGCTTCAATTGTTAGGACAAGAGCCCATACTGGATCCAAGATGATGTGTTGGATATCAGTTGTGGCATCGCCGTTTACGCTATGACTTTAGCTAAACAGATTCATTCCGCAACAACCATTGATTTCACCAAATACGATAAATAATGCCAAAGCAAAACTGCAAAACGAAAAAATAACCAACGTAACACTTTCATGTATAGATTGGAGTACCATTTGTTTTGAAAAGGAAGGTTTCAGGAACCGTTTTAATTTAGTTTTTGCTCATACAACACCCGCAATCTGTGGCGTAGCTACATTTAAAAAAAATGAATGCTGCCAGTAAACGTCTCTGCGTACTGTCGAATCCCAACAGAATGGTTAAACCCGTCTTGCAACGAATCCACAAAATCGCAGGCTTATATGACGAAGAAGAAAACTGGGGATAGCCGCATTTATGCTATTGGTATGCTGTTTCATATGGGTTACTTGCCAAAGCTTGCCTATGAGCATCAAGTGTGGAATATGAGTCAGTCATATGAAAACATTTGCTCCCACTACATAGGTCAAACAATGATGGCTAAACAACTGACATCAGACGAAATCGACAGGATAAAACAATATCATGCATCAACAACAAACGAAGGCATTGTATTAGACCAAATAAACACAACCATCTATTGGGAAAAATAATCTTATTTTGTCAATAGTACTGCTTTTTTTCTTTTGTAAAAAAATAATTTAGGGAGTTATGCTGATTTGTGCTATGCAATTTGAGTTTAGAGCGGCACTATTACAAGTCGGTTCCTATACTTTTCCACATCGACGGGCAGTCCGTATACAGTTTCAATGTTTTTAGGGGTAATTACACTGTGGTCGCCAGCGGCAAAGATTTTGCCGTCTTTTAACAATATAAATTTGTCAGAGTAACGTATGGCAAGGTTTAGATCATGCATAGTCATGATAGCGGTTAAGTCGCCATGTTTAACAACATCCACAAGCATTGTCATTATACGATGTTGATTACAAAGATCCAAACTGCTAGTCGGTTCATCTAACAACAAAACCTTTGGTTCCTGCACTAGAGCACGGGCGATTTGAACTTTCTGCAACTCACCACCGCTAAGTTCATTAATGTACTTCAACGACAAACCATCCAAGCCAAAACGGGATATGGCATCTTTGGTTATCTGCAGATCCCTCTTTGACACATCCCAAGTAATGTGAGGTTTTCTACCTAAAAGCACAGAATCAAAAACTGTTATCTGCGAAACATCCGCCCGTTGAGGCACATAGCCCATTAGCTTTGCAACTTCCGCACGCTTCAGTTGATGGGTATCTTCACCGTCTACGAATACAGTTCCCTTCTTTGTCTTCAGCAAGCCATTTATGCATTTGAGAAGAGTGGATTTACCCGCACCATTGGGTCCCAAAATAGAGAGAACCTCATGCATTCCAACATCCATGTTAAGACCTTTGAGGATGCAAGCACCCTTCTTGTAGGAGAACTCGATGTCACGGATTTTAAGCGTCATTTCCGATACCCCCGTATGAGCACATAAAGAAATAAGGGTCCACCCATGAACGCAGTAATTACTCCGACTGGAAGAACCAAAGGCGAAATGATCGTCCGTGCCAACGTATCTGAAAACACCAATATCAAGGCACCTACCACGGCTGAGGCAGGGATTACAAAACGGTTGTCTGAACCAATGACTCTGCGAACCATATGCGGTGCCAACAACCCGACAAAACCGATTATGCCCATCAACGAAACAATCAATGCGGCAATAACTGAAGCAAACACCATGCCTACTATAACGTGTCTGCTAACATTCACGCCAAGACTGTTTGCAGTGTCTACCCCTGCGTCTATAGCGTTATAATTCCAGCGATTGTAGAAGAAATAAACAAACACAGGAATCGACAC
>JAAZFA010000408.1 GCA_012511995.1 Thermoproteota archaeon
AGTTGAGCTTATCCTTCTAAGACATACAGTTGTTACTTGCGCTGTTTACTGTTTTACGATAGCTGCATTTGTCTTGTTTGCCTTAATTTTTTGTGTTGAAACTGTTAGAGTATGGCTTAAAGGCAGTCTATAATAAACTCACTCCTTCAGTATGTTTAGTTGGCTGTGCTATCGTTTAGTACACATGGGCTAAAGTGTAGCGCTAAATAGTCGTTTCTATTAAGATATAACCGAACGAAGTATAGTAAAAACGGAGACGTTACGCATGAAGCTTCAAACCGCAAAAAATAGTGCTCTGTTGCTTGTGAGCCTGCTTATTTTTTGTGTCATCGGTTCAATGCTTACGGAAAACGCTAAAGCAGATGAATACGGCTGGGCAATAGTTAACCCAAATAACTATGTCGACGGCGTAGACTCAGTAAACGAGATATACTATACTGATACAATCTTCAATTACATTGCCATGGACTTAAATTCCTACTACTATTCTAATTACCAGTATTGGTATTCTGGCTCTGAACAATATCCTGTACACCCAAGCGATTACTGTTATCTTCTAGAAACTTTGCAAGACTACTGTGACAAGGTAACATTCTTCACTAAAGGTCATTGCACTCCATGGGGATACAATGGGAATCACCGACAACTACTATGCACATTATCAAGCGGTGATCCACCTAATGACGAACAGGCAAAAGACTCAATCCATATATGGCCACATACCGGCTACTTTAAGAATCGGTTTAGTTTCATCTGGCATTGCGGCACAGCAGAAATGTACCCGCTTTCCCCACCCTATCAGGACATTGACGGCCCGATCGGAATGCCCTTTTGCTTTACCCATAACGTAGGCATGGATTACTATGGAGACAGCGGAGATTACGTGTATCTAGGCTGGATATGGGCCTCTCCTCAGTTCGATTGCACAATTCCCTACCAGTATCAGCAAGGCTATTACTATTGGTTCCACTTCGCCTACTTCTTTTTCAACTGGATGACCTATGGAGACTCGGTAATGTCAACACTTCAAGACCTATCATGGGAAATCTATAATACATATTTTGAAAACAGTCCGCTTTACGACTATCTGGTAGTATGGGGAAACGGAGACATGACTCTTGGTTATTAAAGGAGGAACCTAATTGAGGAAAAAAACCAAAGTATTCCTAACAATGACTGCTCTTGTCATTGTATTAATATCACTTGGAACAGCATCTATTGCCAAATCAGAAGTTTCGACTGCTCAACAAAAAGCAGAAGCCTTCACGGAGAATGTCCTTCCAATCGATAAATCACAATACAACATAACACTGGATGGATACTTCGTTTCGTATCCTCCAGACATAAAAGACAGAGAGCTGAACAATTACAAACAAGAGCATTACAGATACTCGTTAGCATCAGATGAAAGCGACCTCAGTGTAAGTTACACGGTTGAGAATGATGTCTTAAAAAGATGCGTAGTAACCATCAAGAGAGGCCAAGTTTTAACTGATCGACCCTACAGTAACCTAAACGACGCCGTCATAGGGTTTCTTGAAAGATACCAAACCTACAAAGCTGCCGATACCTCAGAGATGAAATACATGGCACAAAATACTGATCTACTGAAAAACCAAACACTGATAGCTGGTGATCTTAAACTAAAAATCTCCAATGGCGATTATCCTTTCAGTGGTCATAAAACGTCCTTAATGTGGTATCGAGTAATCAATGGCTGTGAATACCTAGAATTGAGTCTATCTTTTACGGACGGTATCTTCACTGGATTTAGTGATATTAGTCAACTATATCCAATAGGTAACACAAGTGTCAACATTTCAAAAGACCAAGCCATAGAAATAGCGATGAAGTATATTCAAGAAAACTATACCTATGAAATGCCGGGCAATGTTTGGGTAAAGGGCTTCAATGTTAATCAAAGTCTAACTACAGCGGTACTATCACCCACAGTCAGAGATTCAAATGAGCAATATCCTGTTTGGAGTGTTATGTTTACTCTTGATCACACTTACCCCGGTAGCGTCGTCGGATTGCATGTCATCATATCGGCTGACTCTGGCGAAGTCCTCTTATGCAGTAATCAGGCAACTGGCGGTAGCATTGAATCCTCTGATGATACAACTATAATACTGCCCTCACAATCCCCAATCTCTTCATCATCAACCGCCCCGGATAATACAGTATCTTCAGACAACAACATGACAACAACTATAGTAGCAGTCATAGCAATAGTGGTTGCACTCGCATTAATAGCCCTCTTCGTCAAAAAAAGGAGTAAATAAAGCATTCAACTTACTTCCACTTTTTTCTACTGATTTAATAATCGACTTACCCCCGGTAAACACCAACTTATAATACCAATTGATTCTAAAAGATTCTGCGTACTTTTTGTAGACAATTAATAACTTACTATGCTAGCGCATCGTTCAGTTTTGACTAAGGATAGAGTTTAGTCAAGAAAGTTTGACCTAACCTCCGAAAGCTGAGTCAAGAAACCTTGACGAAAACCCTTTTATCATAAATTTGGTTGATTCAATCAGGAGGCAAATAGAATGAGAAAAGCCTATGCCTTGCTCTTGGCGATAGTGGCTCTTGGCATTATACTCGGCACTGTAATAGTATCGTCTGAAATGCCCTCCGTTCCATCAACAGGTTCAACGGAGCAGAGCAAAGCATTAGCTTTCATAGAAAACGTATTGCCAATCGACAGTTCACAATATAACATAACTTTCAGACCCCCGTTTTCCTCAAACCTTAGTAACCCTGATGGATTAAAAATTATCGGCACCGAGTCATTGATAGAAACATATTCCTTGGAGTCAAAAGACTCCTCCCTGACATTTATCTGCAGTTTCTATGAAGAAGCACTTTATCAATGCCAACTAGGAGCCGATAAGGGCTTAATCATAACCGACCAATCGTACGCCAACACAGTAGACGCAGCCAAAGATTTCCTCAAAAAATACCAAGCCTACTCTAACTTGGATTCCACAGAAATGATAGCCATGCTAGCAAACGCGGACCCAACACAAAACCCAACCATAATCTCAGGAGACCTAAAACTTACTGTTACCCATAAAGACCTAACAGGCACAGCGTTTGGCGACTCAATAAACTTTCGTTGGGTACACATCACTAACGGATGTGAATACTTACTAATCGATGCACACTTCAAAGATGGCGTATTCTCGGGTTTTATCGACCACCGTCCACGCTATACTATTGGTGACACGGCGGTAAATATCTCTAAAGACCAGGCAATAACGATTGCTCTGGAAGCTATAAAGAACTACTCTTATCGCATGTCAGATGACTGGGTGGTAACGGGATTCAATGTAACAGAAAACAAAATCACTGCAAACTTGATACCGACTGTTAAAGAAGGCAACGTTTTGTACCCTGCTTGGAGTGTTACGCTACCCCTTAACGGAACATGGCCTGGCAGCGTCACAGAGCTTTTAGTCGGAATCTGGGCTGGCAGTGGAGAAGTGTACTTTGTGCATTACCAAGCATACGCTCAACTAAACCCCAAACCGGCTTTAACATAAAATAACATGTTGGATGAACTATGGGTAAAAAAGCAATCCTCACCTTGCTGTTACTGCTAGTAGCAGGGGCTCAGGTTACAAATATAGCATCGGCAAATTTCTTCCCAGACCCAGGTCCAGACTTGCCGCGCATTTACATAAGAGCCAACGGAAACGTTGAGCCAGCCACAGCCCCCATCGAGAGAGCAGGCGACGTTTACAAGCTTACAGACGATATAGCCTTGCATACGATTGTAATTCAACGCGATAATATTGTTCTAGATGGCTCTGGCTACTTGATTGAGGGAAACAAAAGCTGGATGGGAACGGAGCGTGCCGCTGGAAACAATGGCATCATTGTAGAGGGGCAGCATGACATAAGCATAAAAAGCTTCCATTTTATAGGCCTCTCTGTGGGCGTTAGAATCTCCAACTCTTCTAACATAAACATTGCCAACAGCTCATTCGATGATGCCGTAGTAAATATGGCTACACCCACCGGATTAATAATTGACGCGTCCTCGTTTGTCCAGATAGAAAACAATAACTTTACCCGTATGATGGCTATCACCGGCAGCGGAACATACCTCACAATTAGGGGAAACATTCTAACAGGTGGAGGCATTGAACTTAAAGGAACATCGAATATAATCGAAAACAACCAAATTGAAACATCATTCGAAGCCCTAAAGATAGGAGCCGCAGACTTAAACATAATTTCAAGCAATAGAATTGTAGGCGAAGTATCCTTCCTTTACTGCTCAAACAACGAGATATTTGGGAATAACATGACAGGCATGCGAATTCTACCTGCCATAGGAATCACGTTTGGTTCAAACAACACGTTCTTCAACAACCGCATAGAAAACAACGCTACTGTTATAGGGCTAACCCAAACGGTAAACAACACTTTTTACGCTAACACCTTTCCAGCCAACTGCAGCATCCGCTACAGCAACTATGATATTCAGGGCAACTTGCTGGATGCCGAAAGCAAATTCTGGGACAATTTCTGGGACAACGAAACAATAGGCAACTATTGGGCTAACTATAATGGCACTGACGGTAACTGGGATGGCATAGGCGATTCACCATATATAATAACCGCAGTCAGATGGGACAACTCTATTCTGGGAGACGTGAGTTTTGTTGCCGGTCAAGATAATTACCCTCTTATAGCGCACTATGACGCTGAAAATGACGCAGTTGCATTACCGTCTAAAACTGAGCCATTTGTGGTTGTGCTTGTCGTTATCATAATCGCTGGGGCCTTATGTGTTTGCTTGCTAGTCCACTTCAAGAAACACCGGGGAGATAAGAGCCAGTGAAGAAAACAAT
>JAAZFA010000409.1 GCA_012511995.1 Thermoproteota archaeon
AAAGAAACTAAATAATGTTTCAATAAAAAAGGACCAAAATTAAAGGAACTTTTAATTTTATTTTAAGAATCGTAGAATATGTAAGGTTTCGTTATGTTAAAGAACGCTTTGTTGTCTGGGGTAATTTAAATAATTCATAGCAAAAATTATCTGTAATGAAGTTTTCAGCGCTATTCAGAGGCGATCAAGCGGTCCTTAGAGGCAACTTTCTACTCATCACTATTAGTTGGATAATAATGTTCACTGCTCAACCCATACCTGAGACCTATGCTAGCCTCTATTATCTTCACCTAGGAGCTAACGAATTCATGTTAGCAATAATGGGTTTTGCAGGATCGATCGCCGTAGCACTAGTCCAGTTTCCAGGTGGATACATAGCAGACAAGCATGGACGACGACGGCTCATAGTCACAATGACTTTTGGCATGGCGATAGGAAGCTTGTTCTTTGTTTTAGCTCCCTCATGGGAATTTATCCTTATAGGTTTACTCGTTCAGAATATATGCTCAATATACGGACCTGCGTTAATGGCAATGGTTATTGACTCACTGCCATCAAATAGCCGAGGAGTCGGATTTAGTTTCCAGTCAGTCATAACAACATTAGTACTGATACCTGCACCCTTGATAGCTCAATACCTCGTCGCTAGCTTTAATTTCGACTTGGGCATGCGAATAGCATATTCTCTGACTACCACCGCCTATTTCATTATAGCCATATTACGATTACGACTAACAGAAACACTGCCAGCTAATAGAGAAAAAGCCAAGACAGGTTTATTGTATGCATTACGTTCATATCCAACAGCAGTTAAAGAGAGCATATGTGTCTGGGGTAAACTTCCAAAATCAGCCTTTAACTTGTTTTTAGCAATAATAATCGTTAATGGATTAGTCGTTGCATGCCAAATGTATTTTGTAGTATACGCAACCACTACGCTCACAATAACATTGAATCAATGGGCACTTGTAATGACTTTTAGGTACCTCACAATAGCAATACCAGCCATAATTGCAGGTTTTTATATGGATACTTTAGGCAGGAAAAGATTCCTAATACTAGGCTACCTACTATACATCCCAGGTATGCTATTATTCATAGTCGCCGACTTTAATTTACTGCTTATTTCCTTCTTCTTCTTTGGCTTAGGTAACCTGTTACAATTAAACAGCTACCAAGTGCTTATGGGTGATCTTGTTCCTAGAAATCTAAGAGGAACTGCTACAGGTTGTTTACAGTTCTTCATGTTTATTATGCAAGCTATTCTCCAAATCTCCATAGGGCTATTATACGTTTATGTTTCCCCTCAACTGCCATTCATACTTTTGGCGTTAGCAATGATTCCACTATCCCTGTTTGTGCTTCGATGTGTCCATGAACCAACCGTAAGAGAAGCCTAAAATTAAGTTGGAATAAACTGAGGAATAAAAGGTGTAGACTTCATCATTGAGACCGCTTCACGTTGCATCTTGGTTTGATAGATTGTAACCGACCTAGAACTATTCCAACAATCCTCAAAGTCTTCAAGATAAAAATCTACAATATTCAAATCATTAGTCCAAAAAACCACAGGACAACCTCGCCGAGTTTTCTGCCGCGTTAAAATCCACACTTCCCCATCATCCACTACCAAATAACCCTTAGACGAACAACTCCCAACAGCTTTAACCTCAAAATCACCATTATCAGGCACAAACTTCTCAATCAATTTTCCAAGTTCAACAAAATCCTCTTGACCAACTACAATCAACTTAACTTTAACTCCATTATCCGCAGCAATCTGCAAAAACTCCCTATAATAAATACCCACCCGAGACCGAAGACCCTCAAAAGTACTCACAATCATAAACCGTTTCGGCTTCTTCTTAAAAATAGCCTCACACCGAGATTCCACAGCTACATTAGTTGTCAATAAAACAAATCGAGATTCTTCATACATTTCCGGT
>JAAZFA010000410.1 GCA_012511995.1 Thermoproteota archaeon
GAGACTGTGTGAAAACTCGGTTTATTTTCGTAAATATTGGTAGTTCGATTGTACTTCTTAGTGCTATAAAAGTTAATTTTAACATCAGGTTAGCGACTTTTTAAGACCAAACGGACTTTTTACACAGCCTCTAATCTTTTTTTAATTAAGCATTAGATAGCGGTATAACTATACTCTTTCAGTTTTTATCAGGGTGCTCTCAAAGGTTGTTACTGCGCTTTCCACAGCGGTGGTCATGTTGAATTGCAACCCACTTTTGATTTGCTTGCCGCTGCCGATCTCTAGAAATGCCCATCCTAAAACGCCAGCGTACCCTTCTTCTGGATTAAGGGTTGTCTGCTGTACCTGCGCAAAATCTAACCTAAAAACCTTAAAATCCCCTGCGTCGACCATGATATTCTCCGATTCTAGAGGCTTTATAGTGATCTCTGCATCGGGTGTCTCTATGTTGCTACAGATAACAGGCACATGGATTATTTCGCCGAATTTAGCCTCTTTCTGGCTTAAGATGGCGGTTTCGATTGGGATGCTGAAATTTATGCTCTGGGTGTACTGGAGTAGGGTAACAGGCATTAGCGTGAAGAGGTTGATTGCGTCGGCTCGGTTGACTTCAAGGGCATGGGATGTCGGTATGCCTTCGGCTACTTCGGGGATTATTGTGTAGTTTAGAAGGTAACTGTCTGGGTTTATGTTTAGTACTTCGATTGTAAGTGTGCTTTGTGTGCTTGGTGCTGTGACAGTTTCTTTCTCATTTTGGCTGGTGTATACTGAAGTTAGGCGATAGGTAAGTTTCTCTCCAACCATGTAATGTGTTTCTAAAGAGATGGTTTCCACTTTATTCCATGACGCAGAAAACAGTGCAACCACAACTATTAAAATAACTATTACTGTTATGAAAACTAGACGCAGCTTTTTGCCTAGATTTCCTTCCATGACTTTATGTGCCTCTATACACTACTTTTTTTCTTTTGCGCAAAGCGACTACTGCAAGCAATGTAGCTATAGATACCACAGCAACTCCAGTGATTACATACAAGATTTCGGTATTCTGGCTTTGAGGGCTCCACATGTTGGTTGCTACTGCCTCCACAGTAGCTGTTAAATTTTCTATATACCAGCCATCCTTGTTGGTCACGTTTCTGTAGGTTTCTGTAGACCAGACGAAAACACCGGTGGCTTTGTCCCATTCTTTATGTCTAAAGGAGTCGTTGGCATACGTGACGGTACGAGTGGCGCCGAGAAGGTTTTTTTCTTCTTGTCTCTGGATGGTTACGTTTACAGGTTTGTGGTTGTGTATGCTTGAGTCGTAGAATTGCATGCCTGGACTCAGGTTGCTGGGGATAATGGTCCAGCCTCCCACTGATCCTTCAGTATAGTTGTAATTCCAAACTGCACTGCCTATTGTGCCGTTTCTGTAGTTAGCAGTGAAATTCGCCGCGACCGTTTTATCCTCTGCTTGGATAACCTCTATTCTAAAGTGCACTACATCGTGTGTAGGAGGTGGAGTGCCCGTGCCAGTGACCGTTATATTATATTCAATCCAGTCACCTGCTTTTACACCAATGGTTGACCCTGTAGAGGTTTGTGCAGTTGAGGTGATACCTAAAAATGAAGCTGTCGTTATGAGAAACAAGAAAAGTAAGGTTATGTAGGCTTTCATGTTTGGTCATTGTACTCTTGGACTTTTGGGTTTATAGTTTTTTTGTCAAAAACCTTGACTGAACCCTTTCGTTACATGCTTGACTGAATCA
>JAAZFA010000411.1 GCA_012511995.1 Thermoproteota archaeon
CTGCAACTATTATTTCCCCACAGCCCTTACAATACCAAACAGGAATCGGAGTAGCAAACAAACGCTGCCTACTAACAACCCAATCCCAATCCAACGCTTTTGTCCAGTCGATTAAACGGTTACGCATATAATCGGGGTACCATAGAATTTCATTAGCATTCTTAATAACAGCATCTGATAATGCCAAGGTTTTCATAAACCATTGTTTACGCTCCAAAATTTCAACATGGGTTTTACAGCGGTCACAAACACCGACTTCATGCTGAATTTTTTCAGATTTCTCAAGCAACCCTGCTTCAGTCAAATCCGCAATGATAGCGGCACGTGCTTGATTAAGATAAAGACTTGTGTATTTACATCCTGCCTCAGTTATTCGACCATTAGTATCGATGAGTCGAATGACTGGCAGTTTATGTTTTATAACTGTCTTAACATCATCTTTATCACCATACGTACAAATCTGAACAACACCTGTGCCAAATTTAGGATCAACGTTTTCCTCAGCAATAATAGTAACAGAGCGGTTCATCAAAGGCACAGAAATTTTTCTTCCAACGTATTTGGCATACCGTTCGTCTTTAGGATTAACCTCAACTGCAACACATGCAGGAATAAATTCAGGCCTTGAAGTTGCGACAAGCAAATATTCACTGCTTCCCTCAAGAAAATACTTAATGTAATGAGGAAAACCGTCTTTTTTCACATGGTCGACTTCTGCATCGGCAATTGCCGTTTCATCACGCGGACACCAGTTAACTGGATGCGTACCCTGATACATGAAACCCTTCTGATACAATTGGATAAAACTGAGTTGAGTGCGACGCCAATAATCAGGGTTCATAGTTTTATATTCAGTTGTCCAATCGATAGATGTACCGAGCTTAAGAATACCTTCCTTCATCATAGCAATGTATTTTTCAACAAGTTCAATACACCACGCACGGAACTGGTCGGGAGGAACATCACGTTTGCGGATGTTTCGGGCTTTTTCAACCTGAATCTCTATGCCTAAACCATGACAATCCCATCCTTGTGGAAATAGTACGTTGTAACCTTGCATACGTTTGTATCTAGCCACAATGTCAAAGTATGTCCAATTCAAAACATTGCCCATATGGAATTCACCTGACGGATAAGGCGGAGGCGTATCGATGCTAAAGGGAATCCTTGTCTTGTCATTCCAATCATACCGGTTGATACCCATCTCTTCCCATTTAGCTTGCCATTTTGCTTCGATTTCGGTGAATTTGTAGTCTTTAGGCATAGGCTGCATGTTAATCATTATCCTAATTACTGTTTGCTTGTAGCAAGACGGAAAAAACACCTAAAAACATTACCCTATAAACTCTAATCCAAATCTACATATTCAATACCAAATCTGTTAAAGTGCCAAGCCAATTTTAGTTTCTGAAAGTGAAATTTTCTCTTTGTCTACTATAGGGATTTTCTTCAAGGTTACCAAGGGTGAGTAATTGACAGGAGTTCACTCATTCTAACGGGTCTTAAAATGAATGTATCTTCACCGTAATCGCTAACCTTTGCGCCAATTTCAGCTGAAGGATAATCCGTAATTATAAATTTGATAGTCATTTTCAATTGATTTTTAGCGGTTGCAAGTAAGTCGGTTCCTTTCATGTCTGGGCGGATAACGTCTATAATTGCAAGGTCATAGCGATGGCTTCTAAGTTTGTCGAGTGCTCCATCAGCGGTTTCGGCTATGTCTACTCAGCCGTTTTTAATGTGTACTCTCCAAAATATTCGAAGTATGGATTTATCATCATCTACAAATACAACGAGGATTGTTTTTTTCAAAAAGCCGCCTTCTAACTTACATCTGAAAAGTTTATGTTTTATGCCCCTTAAACTACAACAGCTTATTCAATGCGTTTCCTCCTACCCATCCTCAGATTAACTAACTTTCTTTCGCTGACAAATCAGCAATCACTTGAAAGCACACAGATTAAATTCGAATGTATAATTCGTTAAGAAAAAAGTGAGTTTACTCTCTACTTGAGAGCACATAGATGTAGTCAGCTGTATCTGC
>JAAZFA010000062.1 GCA_012511995.1 Thermoproteota archaeon
CAGTATGGCTCAATGAATTATCAAGGATTGGGGGTAAAGGTGGATTACGTACGATTTCGGCTCCAGTTAAAGATTTTAAATTGTTAAGTGCGACTGATAACATACTGCAGGTTAGTTTTATGCTTCTTCGCGGTTGCTATGCAACTATATTCTTGCGTGAATTAATGAAACCAAAAGATCCAGTAAGCACTGGCTTTTAAAGAAAACAGATTACATAAATGCTGATAAAGTCGACTTTAGTTCTTTATTTTTAGGAGCTACTTTTATGGAAAAAACCAAACGAGAAACAAAACAATGCATTATTCCCATTCATAAGCCCAATTTACGGGAATATGCTTTCTTTTTTGTTTCAGGTATCGTTGTGAGTATTCCTTTTGCCGCTTTCTTTGAGTCCATTTACCCAACTGAAACAGCTTTTGCTACGATTATTTTGATTGTTGTGTTAGCGCCAATAATTGAGGAGTTAGCCAAAATCTTTCCGTTGTTCTATAGGCATGGGGAAACTCAGCGTTCCATAGTCACATTGGGACTACTGTTAGGATTAGGATTTGGAGTAGCCGAGTTTTTTCAATATGTAGTCTTTGTCGGAGTGCCTCCTATCGCTCGAGTTCCAGGAATTATTTTTCATGCTTCCAGCTCTATTGTTGTAGCATATGGAATTGCTAAGAAAAATCCGATACCTTATTACTTGATTGCTGTAGCACTTCATTCCGCAAACAACTTTTTGGCTGTAACTGGGGGTTTCTATGGGTTACTCTTGGCTTTGCTGGTGCTGATTTCAACGTATTGGCTGGCTTGGCGTTATTGGCGCCGTGCTAGGCCAGATGTTATTGTGGTCTAGCAAATTCTGTCGGATTGCGCTAAGTCTTTTAGCCTATTTACACCGTCAATTTCGTCTATGAAGGTTGCAACTGCTTTAGGTACAAGCGTAGTCCAGTTTTTGTTTTTAATCATGTTTTCACGTATCAACGTCGATATGTAGACTTTACGGTCAAAAAGCGGCAGGTCATTTACTTTGTAACCGGCTTCCATGAATAGCCTACGAGTGAGGGGTTCATTAGAATAAACTGTAGTAAATTTTGGAGTGTACCCTTCGACGGCGCTAACCCAAAGCATATGAAGGTGTACATCTGGTACAGGTACGATCCAAAGTTTATCGAGATTAACATTAGCTTCCAACAGCGCCTGGCGGATCATTACTATCCGTTCGCCTGCAGTAAAGGGATTATGGTTATTGTGGCTATATTGTGCACTACCTATTACAACGATCAATTCGTCAATATTTTGAAGTACATACTTGATAGCGTCTAAGTGTCCATTATGGAACGGTTGAAACCTGCCGACATACAGTCCCCTTTTAAACTCCATATGCATGCCTGTTGTGTGGTTGGTCAGAGCTGAATTTATGATTTGTGTAAGCAATACTTGCTATTTACACTAGTTATTACTGACTTTTTGAGCTATTAATAATTAAAAATAATTAAGCGATTACAATTTTTAGGTTCAAATTAGAAACCTAAGAATAAACTCAGGTAAACTTTGCCAAAACAAGCTCTACAGGAAATACCTTAAGTTGACCACCACAAACCATGATGCATCTCGGTTCACTATATCCTCGGCGTTCTCTAGTTAAAAAGTCAAGTTTAACCTTCAATCCACCTGCACTATAACCACCAAGCGTTAGGTTCGATTTAACAACTCTATGGCAAGGTACAATTGGTGCAAAAAGGTTGCAAGCCATGGCGTTACCGACCGCACGAGGTCCACCCCCAACTGCCATTGCAATTGCCCCATAGGTGCTTACATAACCAATGGGTATAGCAACTGTGGCTTTGAGCACCTTCTTAGTGTAAGCCGACAGGTGTGAGGTGCATAACGGCAAGTCTATAACCGGATTTTCGCCATCATAAATTAATTTCATTGTCGATATTGCCTTATTTGCGCTGGATGGGGAGATAGAAAATACCTGAAAAGGTACACTAAACGGCAAATTATTTAAAACAGTATGAATTGCGGATTTTTCATCTTTATGAAAAGAGGTTGTTAGAATCTGGTCTTTGTTCAAGGCCACTACGAATGTTACACCCTCGATAGTTTGACTATAGACGTCTATCAAACAGAGCACTAAATAAATAATCAATAGGGGTTTGTGTTAAAAGTTTTCCCTGAAAAAAGTCGTTTCTTCTCGACAGTCCATACAACTGACAACTTTTACTTGTTATAAAGTTATAAGTAAGCTTAATACATTGTTTTGTGTATTAAAATCGGTCAGGCGAAAAATTATGGACAGATATGGACCATCTTTACCAACATTACAACAACTTCCAACAATCCCACTTATGCCTCAGGTGCAAGAGGCAGCACAGCCACAGCAAACTCAAAGCCAAGACTCAGCCCAAAGGGGCATTTCCTGGATCCCAGGCGCTACAACCGTTGGTCTCGTTTTTCAAGACGGCGTCCTCTTAGTTGCAGAAAAAAGAGTAACTTATGGCGGGTTTATCATGAGCAGAGGTGGTAAAAAAGTCTTCAAAGTAACCGACCGCATCGGAGTTGCATGCGCAGGTCTAGTAGGCGA
>JAAZFA010000412.1 GCA_012511995.1 Thermoproteota archaeon
GGTAAAATTGTTACTGTTGTTTTATCAGGGTTATTCTTGACATAGTTTTTAATTTCTTCTTTACTAGTAAAGATTTGATTTATTAAGTCGGGGGTTGCCTGTGGATACTTAATTGTGCAGATAAGAGTTTGTTTATCTTCATTGGTCGTTGTTTTTCTGAGGAAATTAATGATTTTTGTAGTGTTTGCGAATTCTTTGTTCCAGCGACCTTTTAAACTTTCAATAAATGATGTAAAGTCTCTAAATTTTCCTTTTCTTAAAACTTGAGTGTATTCTTCGTCTACATCCCGTCTGTTTACCCAATCATAAAAGTCAACCCAATTCTTAACGCCATTTGTTTCTACTGACGCCATTTTTTCTATGATGGATATAGTCATTATTAATAGCGTGAATGGTGATGTTTCAAGTGTGTTGTTGTATTGTGGGCATTTGTAAAATTTGGCAGCGTTGTAATAGTTGCCTACAGCGAGAAATAATTTTGCTATTTTAGGGTCTCTAAATTTGTTTACATAACGAATAACATCTTGAGTTGTTGAAAAAGTCGTTGGTAAAGCTTCTTGGGTATTGTTAATTAAAAGCTGTAAATGTTTTTGATTCTCTAAGGTTTGAGGGCTTAGGTCGTTTCTAATTTCCATTTTTCCTCTGTCCTAAATAGGTACTTTTTTCACCTTAATAGGTTCATTTGGGTTGAGTTAATAGTAGGGTGACATCTTTACAAGCTTCTTAACGATAATTTTGCGAAATAACTTGATGGGTAGGTTGAAGACACTGAAGGTTTTTTTCATGCGTTGTATGTAGGTATCAAAAGTGTGGTTTTGGAAATTAAACTCTTGTTGAGCTTCTGTAGTGTTATACCAATCTAAGTGGTAACTGTTAATATCTTGTGTGAAAAACTTTCGCTCAGGAATAGGAAGCGATAAGGCTCCAAACAGGCGGGATAAGAATTCTTCTCCTCTTAATTGCCAACCATTCTTTTTACCTCCGCCTAGAATGTATGCTTGATTTTTTGGTGTTTCATTTGATTTGAGTTTTTCTGCGGCTGTAATTAGAGCGGTGGCGACATCTTCAGCCATTATCATCTCTAACCTCATATTTGGGTGCATATCGAATAATTCTTCTAACATTGAGAAAGAATTCATAAAAGATCCTGCAGAAAAAGTAGGCAGTACCCCTGCCAGTCTAAAAACAAGGTAGTTATCAGCGTATGTTTTTAGGTATTCTTCACATTTTATTTTTGATTCTTCATAGTTCCCGGTTACTACTAGTGCATCATTTGGGTCTACGAGCTTATCTTGGTGTTGAGTTGGACCCATTACACTGGCCGATGAAGTGAAAACGAATGGGATGTCACGTTTGGTGTCTTTTAACGCATTTATTAGATTCACTGTTCCTTCAAAATTTACATCCATGGTGAGTTCGCGGTTCCTTTTAGATAACGGGGGTATTATAGCGGCAAGGTGAATCACAGCCTCTGAATCTTTAAGTGCAGTTTTTATGTCTTCTAATTTCCGGATGTCGCCAAAAACGATTTTTTTAACTGTATTAGCATATTTTTTAGCTGTTTCTCGTGTTTTCTTGCTGTCGATTTCGAAAACGGTGATTTCATGTTGGCGTTTATGCGCTTCTTCTATTACTGCTTTTCCGACATTTCCAAATGCCCCCGTAATTAGTATGTTCATTTAAACGTAACCCCTAACTAAACATAATGAGCTTATTATTTCACTTACTTAGGTTTATAGCTTAAGTGTACTCGTATTCTAGCTCTGCCAGCAATTGGTTAGTAAGTAACAGAGATAAACTGATAAGAAACAGCGCAAACCCAAAAAATAATAGAGCAATAAATAAATTGTGATTTTATTTTCATTAATGTGAATCGAATTATTAATGCTTAAAGGAGCGGATATACATTTTTAGAACCCAGTTTGAACAATTAACTAATAATTCTTTAATAGGGTAAGGATTAGGAAAAAAATTCATAGAAAGTGTGCATGCCATTTAAGGTATTGGGTAATAATGGTTATGTGTAGGGTTTAAGTTCTGGATGCTTAGTTAATTCATCAAGCGTTTTATTCAATAGTATGTTGTCTCCCACAGTATAAACCAATGAAACGGGCAAACATACTGTTGAAGTTCCGGTTAATTTTTTAAATCCTAAGTCTTCTGATGCGGTTTTTGAAAGTTTCACGTGTAAATGTGTCAATTCCTATGTTATAGAGGTTATTTCTAAGCCATTTACTTGTCCAAGGTCAAAACCGCCTGAACAAATTTCAAATTTATCGGATAATTCTTTATAACTAACGAAGACGAACACCACTTATTTGAGTGGTTTTTTGTATATTTAGTTCTTTTTTGTTTAATAAATTGGTTGTGTCCTCTAATCGGCTAGCTTTCCCTATATTATCGCTATTCTAATGATTGCCTTATTTGAGCTTAAGTATCTTTCTTTCATTTCAGCGTACGCTCTTTTGTTACAGTATCTTGCCAGCAA
>JAAZFA010000413.1 GCA_012511995.1 Thermoproteota archaeon
GATAAAAAAGACAAATCGGTTAACACTCTTTCAAAGGGGATGATGCAAAAGCTTGCCATAGCCCGCTCACTGCTCCATGACCCTGACATACTTTTCTTTGATGAGCCGACCTCAGGCTTAGACCCCAACACCCAAATGAACATTCGAAATCTAGTTAAAGAACTTGCTAAATCGGGGAAAACCGTGCTTTTGTCATCACATAACTAACTGAGGTACAAGAAATCTGTTCACACATTGCGGTGATAAACAAGGGAAAAATAGTTGTTTGCGACGAACTAAGAAAACTCGTTGAAGGCATCCAAGATAAAGCAGTTATGTACATCACATTTTCTAGAGAGATAGCAGACGATGAAAAAAGCTTGAGAAACATCTGCAGAGACATCGGTGACCTTAATTTTGTTAAGGAATGTGAAGTAGAAGACAGGATGTTGCGCGTAGCGTTAGCAGACTACAGTCTATCGCCTAAACTTAACCAGTTTATGGTTGAAAAAAATTTGCCCATTGTAGAGCTAAAGAAAAAAACCCAGTCAATTGAAGACTTGTATGTTTCGCTGGTGAGGGAAAAATGACTGAAGGCTCAAAAATAATTATCTCAATAATGAAAGAAGAAATTAGACGAATTATCAGCTACAAAAAGAACGTAGTGTATATCGTTGTTTTTTTGGCGTTTGCCTCGATAGGTCCTCTGCTTTTTCTGCAGCCGCTGTTTCAAGAGCAAGCTATTCCAGCAGAAGTAACGCTTAATTTGGTTACCAAACTCTTTACCTATTCATACGCTATCTCGCTTGCTCTTTTTATTACCTATGGACTTTCTATGGATAGCTTCATTTCAGACAAGCAAAACAAAGCCTTAGAAACCACACTCACCACCCAGCTTTCGATTAATCGTCTATGGCTGGCAAAATCGTTAGCGTTGTTTATGATAAGCTACATTTCAATGATAGTGGTTATGGTTTGTTTTGTGATAAGTAGCAATTTGATGGTTGCCGGTTCCATTGTTTATGTGCCCGAACCCCTTATCTGGGCAACATTACTTGGAATTTTTCCCATAACCTGTTTTAGTGCCATTAGCCTAACGGGCATAGGTATGCTTATCAGCCGCAAGTTTGTAGCGGTTAATTTCATTATGTTTATCACAGCGTTTCTTTTGCTTTTTATTCCATCATTCTTTATGACAGATTTCTTAAACATAAGCACAGTCCACTTAGCTCTAATATATTCAGGCATTTCAGCAGTTTTATTAAGCACTACTTTGATTTCCAAAAGAATATTTCTGCAGAAGGAGAGGGTCATACTTAACGCTTAGAAGCGGGAGTTGTAATTATGCAGAAAAGTATGAAATGCCCAAAATGCGGGAATCAATGGATGAAGCCAGCAGTTTAGGGTCAATTGCGGGGCATCCAGCCGGAGGAAACATCCTTGTAAAGAAGGGCGATTTCGTCGGGGCGATAAAATCGTTCCGTTCTACTGCAAAAGCTGCGGCTATATCGAGTTCTATGTCGAAAAATACTTGAAAAAGCCATGACAAACAAACGCTTGTAAACCCCTGAAGCACTCTTTTGCCGTAAGCTAACTTACTTTATCAAAATTCCGGTTTCGACAAAATTTTTAGTCCAAATAACTTAAAAGCGCAAACTATACAATGATAACGCAGGGGCAACTAGAGAATGCCTGTTGAAAACACTGAAGGCACTAAAAAGAAATTCGTGTTTGATACGCGATTCTGTATTGGATTAGCTGTATCGTACTCTCTTTTTATACTATTAGTAGTAGTGCCTTTTCTACTCGGATACATAGATAACACGTTATTGGGCTATGGTCTCGCTGGAATTGTATACAGCTTAGGCTTAATGGTGATGGTTCGGATACTTAACGATCGACCAGAGCTAAGGGTAAGAGTAGCTTATGTTGCGGTTGGCACTTGGTTAGGTCTTGCAGTGGGGATTGTCGGTTGTTTGCTACTGTTTGGGCATCAGATTATTGCAGCCATTGGAAGTTTAGCACATTTCGTTTTAGTACTCATAGTGTTGCCCCTTGCAGGTGGCTTGATTGGTTACTGGATGCAAAGAAAAAAAGTTTTCCAATCAGCTAAGACAATCTCAAAATTCGTCATCGGAGGTATAAACGTAAAATGTCGTTTGAATCAAGCAGGTTAAAAGGGCGTATCGCCACTTTATTGATTGTTTTACTTCCAATAATTACTGCGACCGCTTATCTGCCGATTTACATTTTCCGCTTATCGACCGAGAACATTATTTACTTGTCCATTATCCTTTCAGCGCTTAGTTATGTAGGCTATATCTTGTTTTTAATGGCTATGCATGGCTTCTCAAAGGTTTATGGCGAAAACAGAATATTCAAAAACTGCCTCTACGGGTTTACAGCAAGCGTCATTGGCGCAGTCACCTTCTCCTTAGTTGTGTATACGGTCCTTGTTCCAATACTTGACCAGATAACCGCTTACGCAGCCAGTCCAGGCACGGTTCCTTCACTCTCGGTTGTTGCATCATTTTTGCAAGTTATGCTGGTTGTTTGGCTTGCCGGCTCGGCGCTTGCAGCCATCTATGGCTTCTTCTATCGAAGAGCGTTTTACATGCTTGCAGAAAAATCAGGCGAGGGCAACTTCCACACAGCAGGCTTACTCGTGCTTCTAGGCGGAGCATTAACCATAGTAATTGTTGGTGGCTTGATTTCATTTGTTGGCTGGATAATTGCAGCCATAGGCTTCTTTTCCCTGAAGCCCAAGCCAACTCAAACTTACACGTCGCCATCCGAAGAGCTTTCAGGTCAAGCGTTGACAAAGCGTTGCCCATATTCCGGGACAGAAAACAACCCCGACGCCACCTACTGTGTACATTGCGGCAACAAATTAACCTAGTTTTTTGTAGAAGTAAAACGTTGTTTAAAATTATACACACTAAGAAAAAACGAAAACGTAATAACTGTTTAGAGAAAATACATTTGCTGAGTGATTGATATTTTGTGTGCTCCGTTTCGCAGAATCAGCTTTCCAGTAAGCCAATTTAGATTTTTTACAGCGGTTGTCACAGCAATCGCTTTTAGTTTTCTACTGTATTTGGCGTCAACTCGCCTCAGCGGCTTTACATCTGTCCATGGAATTTTCGCACTGTTTGGCTTGGGTATTGGTTTATTGCTTGGATTGCTTGAGGCAAAAATCGTCACCCGGGGTTTAACTGATAAGACCCAAACGGTAGCTTGGCAAATAATTCCATGGGCTCTTCTGCTGTTAGGCATGCCAATTTTGGTAGCCAAGCTGTTTATGGCTGATGTAGAATTTGTGGCTTTTACTGCTTGTTTGCTTTTCCCAGCAGTGCCTGTTTTTAGTGCTGTGAGCGGTTGGAGCTATCAAAAGTTTGAAAGCAAAAATGCAGTTCAAATCAAGATGGTTTCTTTCGGCTACCTCTACCATAAAGAACCCCTAGTTGTGGACAGCAACCGACTTTACCACTTCTTGAGGGCAGTTGAACTGAAAGATTCTACAACACTCTGGCAACAAACAGGCTACACTGGAAGACTCACAAAGGCGCTCAGACAAAAACACGACATTGACCCCAGTCAAAAAGAAAGATTATTTGATATCTTAAAGGTCATGAACAAGTATAGGTTTATCGGGTTAACTGCGCTCCTATTATTCTGTTTATCGATGGCTAGCGTTGCAGGTTTTATCTATTTCCCTGATTTCTTTAACGTTACTAGAAACAATGACCTTGCTTTCCACATTGTTGCACAAGTACTTGTATCATTAGCAAGCCTTGGCATAACAGTAATAGTTATGACAAAGATGTTTAATAGCAAAATTTCCGAGCTCACAGCACACTTGAACTCAGAAACTACTACCTGACAGCTACGTTCAGACAAATACAGTTAAAACCTATATAAAATGGATTGCAGAATGATACCTCCTAATCGAGTCCCCAGTTTGCCTCCCCAATTCTTTGGTATGTAGTTATACATGTACTTTTAGCTATCATTAGCTTCTAACCTGTAACAGCGAAAATTTTCCGTCACGGTTGGTCTAGATATAAACTTCGTTAAATAACTCAAGATTATATCTTCTGACTAACGAAAAGTTTCTGCATAGTGAGAAAAAGATTCTAGAGTTAATAGAAGTAGACAGAAATAATGAGCTTTCAGCCTTTAAAACAAAGGTTTTTTCTTTCGGTAAACTAATTTCCTAATTCTTTGAAAGATGGATAATCCATCTTTGCCCAAAAAACGTAAACTTTTTGGGAAAACATTTCTACCAGTTTGCCCAACTCTGATAATTCAGCTTTATACATCCAATCCTTGTTATGGCGGATTAACCTCTCAAACGGTTGACCAGAAATTTTGACCTCGCCTTCATCAGTGTTTCAATCCTTGTTATGATGGATTAGCCTCTCGAACCATGTAGACGCCGCCAAAAGTGTAAGGTCAACCCAGTTTCAATCCTTGTTATGATGGATTAGCCTCTCGAACTGGGGTGCAAGATGTTGCTGCGGGAACAAGCACTGCCGGTTTCAATCCTTGTTATGATGGATTAGCCTCTCGAACAATTTGAAAGCTTTCCATTTGAGCCCTCGATACATACGGCGTTTCAATCCTTGTTATGATGGATTAGCCTCTCGAACCCTTGATTAGTACCGTTCCCGCCGGCAGCTGCATCAACGGTTTCAATCCTTGTTATGATGGATTAGCCTCTCGAACTTATGGACTTGGGCGGGTCGCTGTGACGTACCCCAGTTTCAATCCTTGTTATGATGGATTAGCCTCTCGAACGTGTACATATTTGCTGCCGGCAGCTGCTGAGATGACTGTGTTTCAATCCTTGTTATGGTGGATTAGCCTCTCGA
>JAAZFA010000498.1 GCA_012511995.1 Thermoproteota archaeon
CTGTGACAGCGCCTTTAATCTCCGGGGTTCCGGTAACATAGCCGTCGGTATCCTTCTCGTAGGCGTAGAGACCGGGAGCGGCAAAGAGACCGTCGCTCTTCGAGGTAACGGTGGTTGCCACACCGTCGATATACACGCTGTACTTATAAATCGGAGTTGTTCCGACATAGCTTATCGCAGGACCTGCATTGATGACATACGCGTAGTTACCGGCAACGGTGGTCGTAGCGGGAGCGTCGGAGATAAGGATAGCCGCTATATTCGTCGTGCTTCCGGTGGCCAGCACATAGTAGATTGTTTTACCGGTGGCTGCCTTGATTCCAGCATAACCGGTGGCTGCCGACGCGGTTTTGGACGTAGCGTATACGCTGCTTGCGTCATAGTAGAAAACCTTGGTAGCTGATGTGATATAACGATTACCGGTGGCGGTCACAACCAGCGGGTTTGCCGCAGTAAATGTCGCGGTCGTTATGCTTCCAACCGCAGTCACGGTGACTTTTCCGGCATCGTTGAACACATAGGTGCAAAGGTCTGCGTAAGGATCGGCTGTGTTTTCAAAAGCTGATTCTTGATTCGGTACTACATACGTAGAAGCACTAGCAGCTACATCGTAAACACCGATTGTGCCGTCTTCCTTGATCAGTTGGACCTTCGCGCTGGCGGGAATATAGCCTAAAGTACCGGGAGTGCCAGTTCCAGCGACATATTTATAATCAATGACAACGCCGTAAGTAGCGGTAATCGGGGCCGCGGCATCGGCTTTAATAGAAATGATATCGCCGTTATCATCGACATAGGCTGTCGCGTCGACATTGAAGTTACCGACAGCATTAAAGGCGCTTAACACGCCGGGGGTGAGGCCTGATTCAGAAAGAACATTTCCGCTGAACAAGATACTGGTTGTTCTGAACTCAGTCATCTGGCCTTTTACCGTCGCAGCTTTTTCAATGCGCGTAACGCCGAGACCGTCTGTGTAAAACAGAACCACGTCGAATGCCGCAAGATCGGCGGGATAGGTGACTGTATCCTTGGCAAACGTTCCGATACCCGAAATCGTAACAGCGCCGGTCACGGGGTTTACATACGGGGCCACACCAACGATACCGACACTCTTCAGAACGATAGAAACCTTTTCGGCTTTGTTATCGGCGTTGGTGTTGATGAGGTTTACGATAGCGCCGCTGACGTTGATTTCTTCGCACTTAGCTTTGGCTGCGGCTGCAGCGTCGGTAGTTTCAATGGTGTTACCAGTCTTTACCTGGTACAGCTCGCCGTCAATCAGTATAAAGGTGTTCTCTGGGTATTCTGTGCCGGCGGCATACGTAACAACAGTAATTTCGGTTCCGTTCAGGAAGTACTTCGCGCCCGCAGCGAGGGTTGCTATGTACTTCGTGCTGGCGGCGGTGAAGGTTGTGAGCTGTGCAATCGAGGTGCCGTTTGTGCTTGTGCCGATTACATTTTCAAGGGGAACAAAGGTGCTCAGAGCGGTTCCTGCGCCGTTCTCCCAGACATAGCCATCTACGCCGTTAACCGTGCTGGGAGCAAACTTAAGGCCATATTTCTGCTTGCCGATTGTCGCATTGGCAGCGGAATCCTTGTATTCGTTTGTCGTTGTGTCATAAACGACTTGGGTAATGCCGGACATGGCGTTGAACACGTAGAGAGCCGCTTCTTCGCGGGTTGCCGCGTCGTTGAGGTCTGTGTCTAACGTGCCGGCAAAGATGCCCTTGTCAACCGCGTCAATAGCGACATTCAGATCCCAGTTCGCGCCGACATACTCGTCTTGTTTGCCGTATCCGACTGCGCAGAGCATCATCTTGGCAATCTGATAGCCTGTGACATTGCCGGCGGGAACGAATGTGCCGTCGCCCATGCCATTGATGATGCCTTTGCTTACGCAGTACTCAATGAAGGGGGAAGCCCAGTTGGTTGCCGCGACATCGGTGAAGCTCGATGTCGTTTTGGGGAGCATCTGAGCTACTGACGGTGTCAGGATCGCATAAGCGACCATTTTCGCGGCTTCTGCGCGGGTAATGGAATCGAGGGGCTTAAATGTGCCGTCTGCATAACCGTTGATCGCGCCGATACCGGTCATGACTTCAACGGCCGTTGTATAGGTTATGTCATCTTCATCGGTGAAGGCTGCGCCTGCGCCGACTACGAGGATGCCAAGCATCATCACAATGACAAGAACCATAGACAACGTCTTCTTGAGGTTCTTCATAAGTAATCCTCCTTACGAATTTGCCCGATTTTCGGGACTTTTAATATGTACAAACGTTTGCAGCAGAGTAGCTACATTTCTCCTGCAAGCGGGCGTACCCATCTTTGCGGGACGGTGTTTCCGGCATTGCCGGAATTACCATTGTTTGTGATTGCATTCTAGCATAGGGGCTTTGGGGTGTCAATCGGCTGGGCCCACTTGTAAAATAAGCGTAATATTCTGGCAGCAAAGTCGACCAATACAGCAAAAATAAACAATTTTTCGCGCATGTCCCGGAAAATGCAAAACGTTTGCAGCATGTATTTTAGACGGACAGACGAGCCTTTGTGTTCCGCCAACATAAAAAAGGGCGGTCCCGCAATTTATCAAGGACCGCCCCTGTATCATACAGTTAATTTATCAGCTGATCTGCGCAGGCAGCCCGTAGCTTAAAAACAGCTCAAGCTGCTTCTCCATGAATCCGGCGGTCGGAGCCTCCACATTTTTCAGCCGGTATTCCTTGCCAAGCCGCAGATATTTTGTCGCGCCCATTCGGTGATAAGGCAGAAGCTGAACAACATCGATACCGTTTTTGATTTCCGCGCAGAAC
>JAAZFA010000414.1 GCA_012511995.1 Thermoproteota archaeon
ATAATCGTAAGCTATGGTGCAAATAGAACCGACTGGACTTATCTACGGGAACGAAGCCATAAGCATGGTTTTTTGCTTAATTTTGACAGGGCGAGCTCAGAGCCGCACAAAGGTGTATATGGCCATGTTTCAACCACAGGTATTGTAAATATAGATTTAGCAGACTTTTCAAATATGTTTCCCGAAGTAAAGGTCCAGAACCTTGCTAACTTTGCAAAAAACTTGGGGGTCACAATTGAGAGGAAAAGAATTATTGATGAAACATCTTTCGCCGATTTCTGGGATACACCACAGAAGAATGCTGAACTGCTCCAGTATGGGCTAGATAATGCTCACCGTGTATATGGGACAATTAAATTGCTAATAGACTTTTCAATCCAATTATCCATCTTAACCCTTATGCCATTAGACCAAGTCATGAGTGCCGCAACGGGTTTCCGCGTTGAATCGTATCTGATTAAACAGGCACAAAAAATCGGTGAAATAGTACCGCGACGACTTGAGCAAACCTATGTTCCATATACCGGTGGACTAGTATTATTGCCTAAACCAGGACTGCATGAGAACATAGCTGTTCTAGACTTCAAATCAATGTACCCGAACATTATGATAACCTACAACCTATCACCAGATACCTACATCCAGGCAGGTGACCCAGAACCTTCCGAAGGTGTTTACGTTGCCCCCGAAATCGGCTATCGCTTCCGCAAATCACCACCTGGTTTTTACAACGAAGCCCTCACACACCTTCTCAACATAAGAGCCGCTATACGCCAAAAAATGAAACAGCAAACAACAAGAACTGTTGAATACCAAGTTTTGAACGCACGCCAAAAAGCCCTAAAAATTATCACAAACGCAATATACGGATACGCTGGATGGATTGGCGCAAGATGGTATATTAAACCCGTCGCTGAAGCAGCCTCGGCATGGGGAAGACACATAATTTGGACTTCCTCTCAAATGGCCAAGAATGATGGCGTCGAGGTTATTTATGGCGATACAGACAGCCTCTTCGTAAAATATGACAAAACAAAAAATGAAAAACTTCAAGCAGACATCCAACAGACACTCAAGTTAGAAGTTGAAATTAGCCACGTTTATGTTCGCGTCTTTTTTTCTGAAGCAAAGAAACGCTATGCTGGTTTGCGCCAAGACGGTAGTTTAGACATCGTAGGATTAGAAGTAATCCGTGGTGACTGGGCAGAAGTAGCCAAACGTGTCCAGCAACATGTGCTTGAAATTATATTAAAAGTGCAGTCACCCGAAAAAGCCATCGAATATGTAAAATCAATAGCAATTGACTTGCAGCATAATCGTATTCCACTTGAAGACTTGATAATTTGGAAAACACTTACCAAACCACCTAAGAATTATGCTGTTCGAGCCCCACATGTGCAAGCAGCGAAAATGCTTATTGCGCGAGGGGCGCGATTGACTATAGGCGACAAGGTTGGTTATGTTATACAGACGGGTAAAGGTCCGCTTTTCTCAAGGGCAATACCTTATGTTTTTGCTAAAATAGACAATGTTGACTCAACTTACTACATAACAAATCAAGTATTACCTGCCGCTGCTCGCGTGCTTAAGTCATTTAACATAACAGAGAAAAATCTGGAAGCAATAATAAAAGAAGAAAAAACAAAAAGGCTAATAGATTATTTTTAGGCTTGACCGTTTATGGAATCACATTTTGAAATGTCATCAACTCAACGTTAAGCGCTGGCTTAACAGCTTCAGAAACGCGTGAAGCAACAATTCGTCTGATATTTTTGTCACCTGCAATATCAACAATACGTTGTGTGATAATACCATCGAAAACTACAGTGTTGACTCCTGCTATTTGCTGAAGTTTCTCGGCAAGTTGACTTACAGGCAGGCGCTCAATCAATTCAAGTTTCTCATTAAGCAGTACTGCTTCGAGGGTACCGACTAGCGCTTTAGCTGCTTGTACAATAGTATCTGGAACTTCAGCTTTTACTTTCGTATGCTCTGGAGTTGCTGGAATCGGTGGAACTGTTTTCTTTGGCTGCACTGTTTGCTTACCTAATAACTCGTTAATGGGCACACGGTTATCGAGTGCTTCTGCAATTTCTCGGCAGTTACATTCTTCGATTTCTTTGCCTCGGGGCGCTCGACCTATGAATTTGATGTTGGTTACTTGTAAAAGCTCTTTTTGGATTAAATCCCCGCCTCTGTCGCCGTCGAGTAGAGCGGTTGCATTGCGTTCTTTCGTAATTTTTTTTATTGAATCTGGTACCTTTGCACCTTCGAGTGCTATAGTGTTAAAGATCCCGCAGCGCATAAGATTGATGATATCTGCTCTACCTTCAACTATGATGATATCTTTGGAGCTTTCTAAACCAGGACCAGCGGGTAAGTCTTCAGGACCATATTTTTCGACTTTTCCTACTTTCATGGTATCGCTGATTTCTTTGTATACTTCGTCTACACTTGGCATCGATTCAATATTCCAGCGATGAAGTATTTCTTTGGCTCGGTCAATTATGACTTTTCGCCGTGCTTCTCTTATATCTTCAATGCGATCAAGGTTAACTTTTGCACTACATGGCCCGACACGGTTTATGCTTTCGACGCTTGCTGCAATAAGCGCTGTTGATACACGATCCAAACTTGTTGGTATAGTAATTGAACCATTCGTTCGATCATTTTTTGAGTGTAACTCGATTTCTATTCTACCAATACGTCCAGTTTTTTGTAGTTCACGTAAATCAAGTTCTGGACCAAATAGACCTTCTGTTTGACCAAAAACTGCCCCGATAACATCTGGTTTTTCAACAACACCTTCAATTTCAAATCTAGCGTGTACAACGTACTTTATCGTAAAGGTTTGGGATTGTCCCGTAAATATACAACTCCTTGTGAATTATTTTATTTGATTATTGTAATCACATTATGCGAGTTTATACTCACCATTATGAGATTATGATACTGATTATAAATTAGGTGTGATGCCATCATATAATACTTGTGGTTTTGTAGTACAACGTATTAGTAATTTATACCATATACGTTACTTTCATTTCAATTAATTACATCAAATGATTAAAAAGATTGTAACATCTTCTTGATTATAGTCTTAAACTATTGATGTCTCTCAGAGCGTTTGTAATGCTTTTAGGGATATCTTCCATGTAAGCTGACCGGTTCTTTACTCCCCTCTGTACACCACCTGCTACTAAAAAGCCTACACCTATAATTTCACTTATCGGCGTAGGTTCAGGGAAAATAATTAATGCTATTCCCATTTCTATGAGTTTAGATTTATTACCTTCTCTCCAGAGAGATCTGACGCCAATTGCCTGCTTCTTTGTCTCCTGTAATGCTTTGCGAGCTTCCCTCTGATTACCCCTATATCCCTTGGCTACTTCTACTGCTATTTCCGCTGTTTTCTTTGCTTCTTTAATGCTCAATATAATACCTGTATTTGTTATATTATTTTAGATGAAAAAGGTTTAGGGCTAAAGCTCTTGGAGTTATGTTTCATTAAATAATTTCATTTCTCTTTTATTTGCTGTTTAAAACTCAACTATGTGCTTGGGATATTGGCTGTTTTGCGTTTTTTATCTATAGACTGTAATCTATTCATTTATAAATAATAATTTATGTATGTATTTAGCTCTTGCTTGTGTTTGTATGAAAACATCAAAAATGTCGCTTATCAATTAAGTAATTTGAAGAGTGTACTTGTTAAAAATAACGATTAAACAGTAGGAAAACATCATCAACTAAATACACACTAATTTACGCTTCCATATTAACTGATTTTCTAACTTATGTTTAAATCGATTAACCCCTTACTCTTATATAACAATACCAACAAAAAAGGTACGAACGCCCGATGAGCCTTCATCTTAATCCTGAATATGACAAGCTCTTGCCACGTATGACTGACGAGGAATTTGGCGAATTAAAAAAATCAATAGAAATAGAAGGTCAACATTATCCCATCATAGCCAATCAAGACTTAGTCGTTTTAGATGGTCATCACCGTTTTCGTGCTTGTACCGAACTAGGTATTGAACCCGATTTTGAGGTAAAACATTTTGAAGACAAACTTTTGGAGAAAAAGTTCGTAATAGAGGCTAATTTAAGACGACGTCACCTGAATAACTTTCAACTAGTCGAATTAGCTATCCCTTTGTTGGAGATTGAGACGTCGTTGGCTAAGAAACGACAAGCCCAAAGTGGTAAAAATGGTCGTGACCTCCAGCTTGGGTTCGCGCCAGAGGATACTGACCCCGAATCGACCATAAAACCTAAGGCAACCGAAATCGTTGCAAAGAGGGCAGGTGTATCTACTAGAACTTTAGAACGAGGAAAAAAAATTTTGGAGCAAGCAAGTGAGGATGAGAAACAAGCACTACGAGAAGGCAAAACAAGCATCTCTAAAGTTTATCAAGAAATTGTTAGTGACAATAAGCCTTTTCCCTCTACTTTTGAAAGTAAACCAATCAAAATAGATCCAGAAAAAGAATTACAAAATAACGTAGAACTTATGGCTATCCTTGATAAGCTGCTTAATCAAAAGCTGTATTGTCCCTCCTGCGGAAACCACATGTTAGCATGTAGTAAATGCCATAAGTCCCTTAAGGAGTTGCTTGCAAAGTTTAAAGCTGAAATTCAATAAATTTCATTAAAGAAAAGAAAGCAGGTAATTGTCGCTCTCTCAAGGAAAGGGTAGTTATTTTTTTCTATTGTAGTTTGCCGTCAATTATTTGCTTGAGTATCCGTTGTTCTCCCTTCCGCAAATGTTCCACCACGGTTGAATTCACAAGTTTCAGTTTATTAGCTAACTCATCTGAAGTAATTTTTCTTGGAATGTCGTAGTATCCAAGTTTATAGGCTGTAAGTAAGACTTCCTGTTGTTTTTCTGTTAATTGGCTCAGCGGAGAAATTGGTGAAAAGTTAGCATCTGCTAAAAGAACAACCCTGTAATGGATAGAAATTGCGTCGATTTTTTCCATAAACTCCTTAATCTGTCGTTCGTTTCCCAAAAACGAGAATTTTACCTTACCGTCTGCAATACATAGAGGAGGTAATAAATAGCCCCCTTCAATTCCGATATAATCTAACACAGATGATATGCCGGGTGCTCCACTGCGGGTAAACAGGATATATGAGCCATTTTTTTCTTTCTCAATTACTTGTGCATCAAACAATATATTATTTCGAAGTAAATCTTCTACACTCAAGCTTGATTCTTTTAAAGCAATCCTCGATATTGCAGCGAATTCATGATTGTTTTGTCGTAAAATGTATAGAAGTTCAAGTGATTTTATTTTTTTTAATGGTGGTAACTCAATTCCTGCTTTCAACAATTCTTTTTCTGAAATTTCGAGGATTAAGCGGCGCATAAGTATACTGTAAATTAATTCATGTATATGTCTTTTGAAAGCCGCGTATGCTCGGTACAATCTATATGTGCAAGCTGCCAAATAATGAAGTCAAAAGTCTCAATAACATATCAATTAATAGGAAGTAG
>JAAZFA010000415.1 GCA_012511995.1 Thermoproteota archaeon
GCATGCTCTACAAGACGACACACAGATGCATTGCAGCCATGCGCATGGACCGTAAAAGTGGAGGCAAATTTTTGGACATGACCAGTGAGGAAGAACTAGATGAATTCTTAAATCTGCTTAAGGCGCTCACTGTTTCGCTAAAAATGGCTGATGAGAATAGGCATTAACAATAGGCGTAAACGTTTAATGACTCTACGTCACACTCTACACTTAAGTGAATTTAGAGTATGAATCCGTCTTTTTCTGTTGTCTCCTAATTACGAGTTATTGCAGCTACAATTGTAGTTGCAACTGCTATGCCGATTATAAGTGGATTTATTTGATTGCTTGATTGGTTCCAATAGTATACTTGGCTGTACTTTCCAGCGGCAGGATAGGCTGAATCCTCATAGCCTATGTCCAGTTTGGAGCCATACTGCTCTAGCTTGCTCTGGAACTGGTTCCAGATTTGCTGCGAGGTACCACTAGCTTCCATAATCCCCAAATCGAATCGTTTGCGCTTCTCAAGCCCCATCCGCAGTCATTGGGTAGAACAAATGTGGCCTCAGCCTTAATTCCTCCATGCACAACACTGCTATTTTGCACTACATCGCTCCAGAAGCACCGGAGAGCTTGGAAATGCTCATCTTGCAAAGTTCCATAGGGACCAGTCATATTTTCAGCGTAATTAAAAACTACAATGTATTGAGCGCCAGACGCTTAGGAAAAGCGCATTTGGTCATACAGTTCCTCTCCATTTAGCAGATACGGCGACTGATTATATTTCCAAGTTATTATTGTACCCCAATCCTTATCCTGCAAATTAACCGCTCCCCTTACTAAACCAATCTCCGTCATCTGTCTGGGGTTGTTTTGTTTGTCTGTATAGTGTGTGTTTAATCTGAGTGTTAGCTGGTTTATGGGTATTTGTTTATGTGTTTGTTTGTTCTTGTGTTATTGTCTAATTTTTTTAGTCTTGCGTATAATAGTATTCTTAGTGTTTTTACTCTTCCATAACCTGGGTTTCCGCGTCTTTTGAATTCGGCTGGTGCAATTGCTTTGCTGGCAAGTAGCCTGACGACTCCATAGGCTTCCATGAAAACAAATAGGCGCTAACTAGACTTAAAATTATGCACCCCCCTAAGAATTAAATAAAACTTTGTTATAACATTATTAGGTGCTAAGATTGAAAAAAATTACAATCTGGCTTGCTCTACTTGTATTAGGTCTCGCAGCCACTTTATCGATTGAGACCCAAACTACAGTTGCACAACATACCCCTGAGGGTAAAGCATTCATCCTTGTATCACCTATCAACATCACTTCACCCTCCAACATGACATCTATTTCTCAACCGTTAACCCTTAACTTTTCAGTCAAGAGTTACCTTAAACCAGAGCAATCGGACATAGAGTTTGTCTACAGCATCGATGGAGGAAAAAATACAACCGTGAGCCTCGAAGTAACTCCAGTACCATTAGAGTATACGGATGCTAACGGCAAAACCTCTATCTCAATTTTTTCCTATCACTTAATTAGTGGATATACAACTCTACCAGACATACCTATTGGACCCCACAATGTCACTGTTTATGCGAGATATGAATTTCCAAGCTCTAACAACAATATCGGGCTAGACAGCAGTACAATCCATTTTAACCTATATGGCGAAAATGTAATTGATAACACTAATGCCGAAATAGGTGGCAAAAAAGAGGCGATAAGTTCTGAAATGCCATCAGAATTAGCGCTATTTCCTTATTTTGTTGCAGTGGTTTTAACACTTGGCATAGTAGCTGTCGGCATATTTTTTATAAAATTAAAAGCTAAGAATAAAATTAGATAAGCAAAAATGGGGTAGGCGACAGAAAACAGGTTTTCCAATGTTCTTTTATGGCTAATTAGCGACTTTTAGATGAGGCTGCTGAAAATGAAGGCAAGAAAACCAACATTACAGAAGAGTATTTTTTTAAGCCTCTAGACTTTGCTAATACTAGTGGTGGTCCTTATTAATCCGCCCATGACAGATTATTGGGATTAAAATTTTCCTAAGAAAAGTCGGATCTCGTTAGCCCCAGTACAGTATATCCTATTTTAAACGCGTTGGAAAGAAAAGGTCCAATTGAATGTTTAAGGGTAGAAGGGGGTGACTTTATTTTTCAACTAAGGAAGGCGAAACGGTCGCTGAATCCATGTTGAATATTCTTGATGAAATTAATTTATTCCTCGCCGTCTACTTATGCCTTCTGTATAGTGACTTTGTCTCCATCTAAAATCCAAACTACTCTATCGGTTTCTGTTAACTGGAGTTTATTCCTAACTTGGCTGGGAACTGTTGTTTGGAACCTGCTTGTTAAATTAGTGACAGCTAGAATTTTCAAATAGACCCACAAGCGGTACCTTTAATGAAAATTAATATTAATTGTTAATGCAATGGAAATAATATAATAATTATAAATAATGAAAATATTACTAGTAAAGCAACCTAAAAGGCAGTGAGGGGATTAATATTAGCTGTGAAAAAGAAAATCAAATGACAGAATGCATCAACGTAACCAACATGAAGCCTAACAAACGACACTTATTATTCGTAGATAATATGAATAAAAGCGGTTTTACAGCCTTTGTCAAACACACACAAGACAAACAAACATACTACATATTCAAATATAAAAAAACAGCCTAAAATAAGACATCAAATCAGTAACTCTATTTTTTTGTTAAACTGCATTGGGAAATCAATCGAGTAACGTTTTGTATCTGTATTCCTGATCCCTTTTTAACGCTTCTTTATTAACTGAACATTGAATTTTACTAACTTGCTTTCTCCCCAGTTCCTTCTGAATTGGTAATTGCCATTGGCTTGGCTATTTCGTGCGTTTGTTTAAAAAAATAAGGGAAAGTAAGCTAACTTACCAAGTTTCCTAGCGGTAACTTAAAGCACCCATCGAGTAACTTTCACTCACTGGGCTAGCTGTTGACCACCAAGTGCTGATTGCACTTGTCCAGTAGATCCATTCTACGAAATTATGTAGCCAATTTCTGTAGAACACTTAATGCGTTGAATCAAGGGTGAATGTTCCGGTGTTACTGTAGACTTCTTTTTGGAGGCCTGCTTGAACATTTAGGTTTGCTAGGTGTCCGCTTCTTACCCAGTTATAGTTTATCCAAACGTCATAATTCCAGCCGTCGCCATCTCTTGTGCCGTCTAACATTATAACGTAAGTATCAAACTGGTTAATTGGTGTATTTTTATCAGTATAGTAGGACCATCCGCCTTCATCATTGTCATAAGTATTCCATTTGTAAGTCTCGCCTAAGTTGTGTGTAAGCACTGTTTCGACCCAGTTGGATGCGGTATCTAGGTTTCCTAACTGTACACACAGGTAATGGTACTCTGTTTGGCCTGAGGCAACGTTCATGGAGCCAGAGATTAACTCTGAAGAAACTCCTCTCCACGAAGCTGTGCTTGTACGCATGGCTGAAGTTCTGCCGGCCAGTCGGAGAATACCTTTCTCGTCGTTAGTTGCTTTTTGCTCGGATGATGCTTTGGCAGGTTCCCTGACGGGCATTTTAGCTTCTTCTTCGGGAGTTAGTGACCTGCCCATCCATGTTGCACCTGTTTTGGGATACCAACCCATCCCTAGTTTTTCTAGTTCTGCTTTATTTGTTTTTCAGATAGTCCTTGAGATTTGAATTCTTGGACCTTTAGGGTAACTGGGTCAAAAGTTTTCAGGAGGTTGCCATGATCCGATAGCGGAAGGATGCTTATTTGTCTGGGCTGCTACTGAAAGCGTCGATGAAGAAGGCATCGATAAGACAAGGAATAGTGCAGTAATACAACAGGTTTGCTTTCTTGTTAACGTTTTTTCACCGCCCCTGTCGGGTATATCTTACCAAACAAGAATACATTGCTTATTTCTACACTTTAGGACAAATGCCTAAAAAATAGGGTAGTTACCTTGGATTTTTTTATAAGAAAGTCCTAAGAAATAGTGGAGTTCTAAATGATGTTTTTAAGTGGAAAGGACGGTTATTTGAAAGGTTATGCCGCCCAATCCTGTTTCTTTCCAGTTACCCATCCCAAGTAGCATAGTGTATACTCCTGGTGCAGCATTTTCTGAAGCGGTTATCGTTAAGAACACTATCTTGCTTTCGTTAGGTGCTAAAGTTATAGGGTTTGAGTCAAAACCCGCTTCGAAGGGGTTTGTGGCATTTGGAGAATCATTGTAGTCGAGCCAAGGCAAAACTGGATACGGTGATGGCGGAGTTGTGACCATCTTTGGAAAGGGTTGGTTTTCAAAAGCACCCACAGACAAGTAAAAGGGTATGGTGAACTGTGTTTGGTTCGAATAAGAAGTCAAAGTAACGTTTACTGTTATTGTTTCGCCTTGAGATATGTTAAAATTGAAGGCTTGGTTTGAAGAAGGATACTGCGATAGGGCAACGTCTAGCTGCAAGGGTGCTCTGTTAAAAGTTGTGTTAGGGCTACTAACGGGCATAAGCAAAACCACCGGTGTATCCGCTTTAGCTGGCGGTTCCTGGGTTGGAAAAAGCTGATAACTAGCTTCAGTCACAAGAAAACCTGCAATTACCGCAAGGATAACGGCAGCGACTATCTTGGTTTTAAACGTTATCATTTATTCGCCTCTTTTTTTCAGTCCCATTGCTTAATTAATTACTTATTTCTATGCTTAATCTTATATTAATTGTAGGTGTGTTAATCTTTGTACGGTTGACGCCTATTTTTTCAAGGGATAGCTCTTAAATCTTGTTATCTCCATATGTTACGGCGGGTGAGCAGTATAACCGAAAAATCTACTGATACCCTAAAGGGCACTTCTCTTGATATTTACCGATTTCTGCTAAAAAGCAACAAGCCGCTCGGGATAAGAGAAATCCAAAGAGCCCTCAGCCTCAGTAGTCCCTCGGTGGCTGAATACCATCTCTCCAAATTAGAAACCGCTGGACTCGTAAAACGGGAAAGCGGAAATTTTGTCATAGACAAGGTGATACTGCAAAATTACATAAAAATCAATCGATTCCTCATTCCTAGATATGTCTTCTACTTAGCATTCGCTATTGTGATTCTTTCAATTGAATTCATTTCTCTAAGACCTACACCCATCAACCGTGAATTCTTCTTTTATGCGACTGTCACATTAATATTTGTTTTAATATTCGCTTATGAGACAATCAAAGCCTACCTTAAAGGTAGCCTCTAGCATAACGACCTTTTGTTAAAACTTATGCAAGCAGATAACCGCTTGTCCTATTATTTAGGACGCATGTGCTAAAGTGTAGAAATTAATATCCGCTTGTCTTACGATAAATTGCGCAAATGCGCTAAAAAAATGGAGACAAGAAAAAGTGAAGCTTAAAGCCAAAGCAATCGGTGCTATTTTGCTTCTCAGCATACTTGTGGTTTCAGCAGTACCTGCTATCGGTATAAATAGTGTTAAAGCAGATTATGGAAGTGCTACATTCTGCCCAAACAACTCCGTTGAAGGTCTCGATACTGATAATGAATTGTACGTGTCAACAGTAATTACCTCAGAAATTGCCTATTATATATACAGCTATTACGGGTCTTACTACAACTATTTCTTCTATGGCACAGAACAAAGCCCAATATACCCAAGTGATTACAGTTGGGCCCTTAATACTTTACAAGATAACTGCGACAAGATAACATTCTTTTCAAAGGGACACTGTACTCCATGGGGATATGCTTCACAACATTACCAACTCTTATGTACGCTCTCAGACGAAAATAATGACCACCAAGCAAAAGATGCTATACACATTTTCCCATATACAGATGAATTTGAATGCCGTTTGACTTTTCTTTGGCATTGCGCTACAGCAAGAAGCTACCCTATTCCACCACCATACTACGACCCTGATGGACCATATGGAATGCCATTTTGTTTCACCCATAATGTTGGTATGACCAAATATGGAACAAGTGGCTGGGCCGTCTTCTTAGGATGGAACTGGCAATCACCTCAATTTGAGTCTGAAATCCCTTACCAATACCCCGATTACAATTGGACATTTGGTCACTTTGCCTACTTCTATTATCAGCTAATGGCATATGGGTACTCAGTGAACGGTGCACTCGAAGAGCTATCATGGTTTTTCTACAACACAGATTTCCAAAACTGCCCACTTTACAATAGTTTGATAGTGTGGGGAAACGGAAATATGAACCTAGGGTATTAAAGGAGTGTAAAGCAAGTTGAAACAATCAAAAAAAATCCTTATGTTCCTAGCTCTTGCAACCATGATCACGTCACTCGGACTAACTTCTCCAGCGCAATCATCGGTTACAACTGCTCAAGACCAAGCATTATCGTTTATAGAAGAAGTACTTCCAATAGACAGATCACAATACAATCTGACGTTTAACGGATACTTCGTGAGTGATTTACCGGGAATTGCTATCTCAGAGCCAAAGGATTACGCTCCAGAGAGGGTAATCTATACCCTGACGTCTGATGAAAGTGAACTGCGCGCAAGTTTCACAATCGAAAACAATATTCTCACTACTTGTCAAGTAAGCATCCAAAAAGGCTCATTTATTAGCGATCGCTCATACACCAATCTAAATGATGTTGCCAAAAGTTTTCTTGAAAAATATCAAGCGTATACTGGAACAAGCATGGTAAACATGATTAACCTGCTGTCAAATGTTGATGTCGCAAAAGATCAGACAATAGAAAAAGACAACCTTAAATTAAACATCACCAACGGAGAATTCCCCAATGAACATAAAACAACTTCGCTAATGTGGTGGCGAAGCATCAATGGATGCGAATATCTAGAATTAAGTGTTAGCTTCAGAGATGGTGCTTTCGCTGGGTTCAAAGATACACGTGAAGCCTTTCCAGTGGGTGACACAACTGTAAATGTTTCAAAAGACAAAGCAATTGCCATTGCCATGAAATACATTGAAGCTTACTCGTACGCTATGCCGGATGGCTCCAAAGTGAGTGGGTTTAACGTGACTGAAGACCGTACAACTGCATACTTGGTTCCTTCTGTACGTGAGTCCAATATACTGTATCCTGCGTGGAAGGTCATGTTATATCTTAATCAGACATACCCTGGCAGCGTTTATGGGCTGTTAGTCAGTATATGGGCTAATTCCGGTGAAGTCTTTGGATGCAATAACCAAGCAGCAGGTGGTAGCAGCGATTTAATATCCGAGAGTAATTCCAGCCCTGCATCCCCTACAATTTCACCCTCTCCATCATCAATAGAAAACAAAGCACCAGCCTCTATGGAAAACAATAAGGTGCCAATAGACCTTGGTATAGTAGCGGTAATAGCGGTTGTAGTAACAGCAATTGCAGTAGCAACAATTACATTGGTTGTCAAAAAGAGAAGCAAATAAACCTCAACTTCCCTTTTTTAATCAACGCTGTTCTATTATTTTAGCACACGTGTTTCAAATCGGCTTTTGGCGTAGTCAAAAAAGTTTGACCTAACCTCCGAAAGCTGAGTCAAGAAACCTTGACGAAAACCCTTTTACATGAAAAACAAACGCTCTTTACTAAATTTAAAGCGAGGAAGAGGGGGGTGAGAAGATTTACCTTCTAAGGAACCAAGCGCCATACTCAGAGGTACAACTCTTGATATCTATCTTCTTATGCTAAAAAACAGAAAGCCTCTAGGGGTTAGAGAAGTGCAACGAGAGTTAAACCTAAGCAGTCACTCAGTTGCCAGGTATCACCTTTCTAAGCTAGAAAATGAGGGATTAGTAAGACGAAAAAACGGCAAATATGCTGTCAGCA
>JAAZFA010000416.1 GCA_012511995.1 Thermoproteota archaeon
AATACCAGCGCTAAGCATGCAAATGTAACCGCCACTGTTACCCTATAGATGTTTGTCGCGGTCATCCGTTTGCCCACAAGTCGCTTCAAAGTAATGTTAAAGATTCTGCCACCATCAAGAGGGTAGATTGGTAATGCATTAAAGATTGCCAAGTTGAAATTAACAAACCACACCCAGAAGAGAAAATTGGCAATTATCGACCAACTTGAACCTATAGGGCTATTGTAGAATTGGGATAGAGTGTCTGAGAATGGGATGTAACCTGAAGCTAATGTAGGCGGAACGATGTATATAGGCAGGCGCTCGATCGAGAAATTGTTATAATTAGTTAATATTTCCTGCGTTTGTAGGTTGTATACGGTGATTCCCATTGCCGTACGGTTCTCAAATGCTGTAAGGTTTACTGTATAAGTATATTGGTGCTGCCAAGAATCACCGCGCCACACAGTAACCGCCACCAAATCACCCGCAGTCTTGTTATCCAAAAAAGAGCGCAGTTCAGCGGAGGTACCAATAGAAACGTTGTCAATTGAAACTATGACGTCATTAGGCAGCAATCCAGCAGTATCTGCAGGCATATCACCAGTAACACTGCTAACGTATATGCCATTGACATTAGAAGTTAAACCGCCAACTAATAAGATGAGACAAATAAGGCAAACAGCACCAACAATCATGTTTCCCCCGACGCCTGCAGCCATTACCTTTAACGAAGGTTTGGCTTTTGCAGTCTTAAGCTGTTCCTCATCAACATCCACAAAAGCACCAATGGGAATAATTAAAAAGAATAACAAACCACTGGATTTCACTCTAAAGCCATTGCTCCGAGCTATTATACCATGAGCACCTTCGTGGATTATAATAGCTAAAACGATAGCTACCCAGCCATAAATTATTGGTAACATAGGGTTGATGCCGGGCAATAACAAAACTGAACCTACACCTAACTCTCTGACTGTGTGACCAACCGCTGGATTATTTATTAAACCGACAAGACTCATTGTGATTAAGTAGAGTGCCAATCCAGCGACCAAGGGCACCAGAGCAAGGAAAAACCAACCAAGGTATTTAGCTCCACGAGTGGCACCCAACTTATCGAATATAAATCCAAACCGTTTAGTCCTCAGAGTCAGCAGAGGAAAACTGAATTCAACTGCCACCTCAGGTTTAGGTTTCACCGATTGAGTTTGTGGGGTTTGCTCTGGACTATTTTGCTCCAAATCTGAAATCGCTCAGCCTAAAAACCTGTATCGCCCAACATAAACTTAACGCAAAATAAACCGCTATCCTTATTTTAGCATATGTCGATGTTGGAAAACTAATTCGTAAGTAGAGACTTTAATAGTGTTTGAGAAGGAAAAAAGAAAGCTTCACACTAATTAAAACCAGCGTCATCTCTAAGCGTTTTATTTGGGTTCAATTGACTATATTACACCAGTTATCGGTATTCTCGATATTAGGACAATAAAACTCAACTCAATCATGACTGGTGTTGTCACCCAAAATACTATTTTTAACCGTTCTAAGTTTATAATCACATTATGTATCAGTAGAACCTATCTACTAAAAAAAGTTTTAAACACGACGGCAGGATAAACCAAAAGTTTCTCGAAAACAATAGAAAACGTCAGGGTAAATAAGCAACCACACCATAAGAACCCAGGATTTACCGGTTGGCAAAAGTAGCACTATTATTAACGGGGATCATCATAGGTTTAACTGGGTTGATTACCTTAGCATTCTATATTGTCACTATATTTGCACATTCAGCACCTATAGAAATGCGAATGTTTTATGAATTAATAGTAGCAACCTGCATAGCCTCGACTGCTTTTTTGGGTTTTCTGTTCATACCCCGTCAGGGAAAACATAGAAATTGACTGGAAACCGTCTTCTAAAAAAGACGTCTGTTAACATAAACGCAAATTAAATATTACGGTGCTAACAATATAGGCAAAACAAGTCACTAAGAGTTAAAATAAAGAAACGCTTAACTGTAACACATTTAATATCAAGTTGAGAGACCAAAAATGCCGTTCAATCTATTCCATAAAAAGAAACAGCCAGAACAACAAACGTTAACCCAGCCAACGCAAGAAACGTCACCAGAGGGAGCATCTGTAGAGCAACCACAAAGTACACAAGAAGCAACGCCGGAACCTACAACAGATGATGGTCAACTAACACAGGAATCAACACCGGAACCGGCATTAAATGAAGAACAACCACAAGAAAACCAATCACCGCCTCCAGAACAGCAACAAAGCACAACAGCGTCTGAAGAACAAATAAAAGAACAGGTACAAACAGTTGAAAAAACAGTCGAGCAAAATTCTGGCTCATCTGTTTTACCAGACAAAAGGTACCTAAAAGCCATGCCTCTCAAGGATCTTACAGACGTAGAAACCGTAAAAAGTGAGGTAATAAATGGCAATATCATTATTTTACGTATTACACCTCTTGCGGGAAAAAGTATTGAAGATGTTAAAACCGCAGTAAATGACTTGTTCCAATTTGTAGAATCCATAGACGGTGACATCGCTCGTTTAGGTGAGGAACGTGTCGTCATTTGCCCAAAACCAGTAAGAATATGGCGGGAGAAGACTCCAGCGCCAGTTTCAAGTAATAAGCCGCTTCCTACAGCAGCCTAAAGGTTTCCAGCGTTGCAGGAACCACTGTGTTTATGCCAACTTTATTATCTAAGAAATGCCCAAAGTTGAGCGTCTTCTGTTTTTCACCATGCACAACAAAAATACGTTCAGGCTTTGGCGACAAATGAGTCAAATAGTTAACTAATTGCCGTCTGTCACTGTGCCCGCTGAAGCCTTCGATAGTGCTAATGCCTAGTTTTATGCTAAGTGCAGCCATTTTGCCTTCATTATCCATCATCGTAACTTCGCCAACACCCTTCTGAACTCGTCTGCCCATGGTACCTTCGATTTGGTAGCTAACGAAAATGATTTGATTGCGTTCATCTGATGCCCAATTCTTAAAGTATTCAATAACTGGACCGCCTTCAAGCATACCACTGGTTGCTAAGACAATACAAGGTTCACCTTCCATAATGGTGCTGCGCTGGCTTGGGTGTTCGACGATGGTGAAGTAATCACTCTTGAACGGGTTGACTTCTTCATGTAAAATACTGTGACGCACTTCTCTACCAAGGTATTCTGGATAAGCTGTGTGAATGGCGGTAGCTTCACTAATCATACCTTCAATGAAAACAGGAGCTTCTCTCATTGCACCACGTTTCATATAACCGTCAATAACAAGCATGATCTCTTGAGCACGTCCAACGGCTGGAACAGGGATGAGGACCTTTCCTTTTCGTTCTAGTGTTTGGTTGATTGCTTTGGTTATTGCTTCTTCGGCTTCCATCCTGGTGGGGACGACGTCGTCGGGTCCGCTGTAGGTACTCTCAGTAATAACTGTCTCGATACGTGGAAATTCTGTTGCTGCAGCTTCTAGTAGCATCGTTCGCCCAAATTTATAGTCACCTGTATAGACGATATTATGCAAACCTTCACCAACATGTAAGTGAGCCATGGATGCACCTAAGATATGCCCAGAGTTATGGAGGGTTAAGCGAATATCAGGAGCTATGTCAGTAACTACACCGAATCGCAAAGGAATAGTGTGGAGAACGCATTCACGTACATCTTTTTGATCATAGAATGGAGTTATACCCTGCTTGTTAGCGACATCAAGGTAGTCTAGTTGCAACATAGTCATTAAGTTAGAGGTGGGTGCAGAACAGTATACTGGACCGTCATAGCCATATTTGTAAAGGAAGGGTACTAATCCACAGTGATCAAGGTGCGCGTGACTAATAACAACAGCGTCTAATTGGTCGATTTGGAATTCAGGTGAATCAAATCTTGGGAAAGATTCGAAGCCACGGTTAGTACCTGGGTGAATACCACAATCCAACATAACACTACTTTCGCGAGTTTTTAGTAGAAAACAAGAACGACCTACTTCCTGCGCACCACCAAGAACGGTTAAACGTATGTCGCCAACCTCATATATTTTCGGTCTGAATATACGTTCACCGACAGTACGCAAAATTCGCTCACGTTCTTTACTCTCTGAGTGTAAATAATGACGCATATGAGTAACAATTTTAGATTTAATTGGGGGACTTCTTAGAACGTGTGGACGCCACTTAGTTTTCTTTATTATCTCTTGAAGTACAGCACCATTTCTACCGATTACTAAGCCCGGCTTTTTGGTCTCAATTATAATTTCACCTAAGCTTGGATCGAAATTTATGTCGGTGACTTCAGCTTCAGGTGAGATCAAATCTTTTGTAACCTTTTCAGCTTCGATCTCGGGCATACGTACAGATGGATCTGGGCGAATAACAATTCTTTTTCGTATAACTCCGACTATTTCTGCTACGATACTACTTTGATCGACTAAAACTTCAGGTCGTTTAGTATAAACCGCAAGCATCGGTCCCTCATATTCAATACGAGTAACTTCAGCTTCACGTGGTACTTTTTGTAGAATATATTGACTAATTTCTATCTTTTCTTTATCTTTCTCTTGTGTTCGTGCCACTGTAATTAACTTCCTGCATTAAGCAGTTTAGCTTTTTCCTCGTCAGTTAGCTCCTTGTAACCATGATCATCTATAACGATAATGTTGTAGTTGTTACCCGAAGCAACATCACGCTTCATTGCTGCATTAACAGCCCGCGTAATCATCGGCAAAGTCTCAATTATAGACTGCCCTTCCTTATACTTATCCTCCAATATACCATAAGCAATCGGTGATCCAGAACCTGTAGAAACCATTTTTTCTTCTGTCAAACTGCCATAAGGATCTAGATTGTATACATGTGAACCAGTATCGTCTATACCACCAACTAGAACCTGAGTTGCTAAAGGAATAAAACGGTTATTGAAAAGTAAATTCGCTACCAACCTTGCTGCAGAACTAATTGGCATAGGACGATTCATGTTTATCTTATATAAATGAGCGTTAGCAATCAGGATATCAACAACCCGTTGGGCATCAGCAACTGTACCAGCTATAGTCATACCGATGTGGTCATCGATTTTGTAGACTTTTTTTCCAGCTTTATGAGCAACATAGTAACCCATAGTTACACGTGTATCTGAAGCTAAAATAACGCCATCTTTACAGACGACACCTATTGTAGTTGTACCTTTAAGGACTAATTGGCTAGCTATATTATTTTGTGACATTGTTTTTGTGCTCCCTAAAACTCCATTTATAGGAATGCCCATCCACTAGGAAGTAGCATGATGTAATCTTTCGAAGGAATTAATTAAAGATTTCGCCAAGAATAGGGTTATCTTGGGTTTTAACTTTCAAGTTAATAATCACAAAAGGATGTTTAATAATATATATCATACCGATTTACAATCAAATAACACTATCAAATAGTCACTTCTTATTCACACATGATACGTGTTGTTTTGCACCCTTGAGAAACATTAAACAGTAAACATCATAAAACTCCTTGGAGTTTGTCCTTGATATAAATACTAACAACCTCTTCTGGAAGAGACAATATGCATAAAATCTAGCAATATATCGAAACACCCGTCAAGTTAGGTCGCACCTCAGTACAAACAAGAAGTTACATAACATTAATAATACTATAGAAATCGCGTTGAAAAAATATCCACAGCAGCAGACGTTGCACGTAGATGTTTATCGTATTTTACCAACACTAGAAAAATTGGTTTAATTAGAAAAACCATTACTTCACCAGTAATATATAAAGCCACACCGTTAAAAGAAGGATGCGAAATTCTCTTACAAAGAAAAAATGAGTATAAATAAACAGAAAAAAAGCTTGGATTTAATGAGTTTGATCTCCGAACACATCAAAACAATAAATGATCAGTAGTTCCGAAAGTACTGTGAACAGTTAACGATAAACAGAAAACCAAACACCACCCACTACCCACATACAACAGCAAATAAAATAATAACTCACAACATAAACAAAAACTACACCTAATCCTTCACCTCTCCAACACCCCACACCCTAAAACACCACAAAACCCCACCCACTACAACTACAAAAACCAACCCAAAAACATCACACCAACACCAATACACAAAAACAACAAAACAACCCCAGACAGATGACAAAGACACCACCCTAAACACTCTAAAAAAGCCATCATAAAAACAGCAAACACACTTCAACCCACCACACCCACAAAACTAACAGTATAAATTACACCACTAATCGACCCCTACAAAATAAAAAACCAGATGAAACCACACCAACAGAAAAAA
>JAAZFA010000417.1 GCA_012511995.1 Thermoproteota archaeon
TCAAGATTGACAAACTTGGTTACATTTCAGTAAACGGTCAGAAAACAAAGGTTTTCTGGAACGGCAAAATTTCAGCAGGCAAAAAACCGCTAAGACTGAAAATAAGAAACATCAGCGGAGACGAAACCATAAAAGTGTTTGAATAATGCCGCCAAGACTAAGACAAATTGCTATTGAAGGGTTTCGGTCAATTAACGACCAAATCGTAATTGATTTTCCTGAAAACCAACCTCTCGTGCTTATAGGTGAAAACAATTCAGGTAAGTCTAATATCATCCGAGCAATTGAACTTATGTTTGGCGAGTTCCATCCAAAATTCAAAAAATTGGATGATTATGACCACCACGCGAGAAACCCTAAAAATCCCGTTTGCATAGATGCAGTGGTCTCAGGTCTTAATGGCAAGTTATCCAATTATGGTCAACCATTCGGATGTAGTGGCTTTCGATACAAAGCGGAAAAAGGAAAAGAAACCGAATTTGTGGGTATTCAATCTGAGAATGGAGTTGAGAACAAATATGTTTCAGGTGATTTACGGGATGAGCTACTATGCGTTTTAGTAACTTCCGAACAGAATCTAAATTTTCAATTGAGTTATGCGAGCAAATACACGCTATTATCAAAAGTGACTAAAGCATTTCATGATAAATTGACAGAAGATGATGACCGTGTAGGTAGACTTAAAGGTTTCTTTGAAAACATAAAAGAAACTTTTCTTGAAGTACCAGAATTTGAAAGGTTCAATGGCAACATGTCTTCATTGGCTGACCAAATGCTATTTAACATGCAACACGCATTAGCTTTTGATTTTTCAGCTTATGACCCAAGTAATTATTTTAAAACTTTAAAAGTTCACCCTACAGAAGATGATGAGGCTCGTGCTTATGAAGAACTTGGGACAGGTCAGCAACAAATTCTAGCCTTATCTTTTGCTCATGCTTATGCAAAATCATTCTTAGGTCAAGGACTAATTTTCGTTTTAGATGAACCAGAATCTCATTTACATCCATTAGCTCAAAAATGGCTTGCAAAACGTATTTTTCAAATGGCACAAGATGGACTTCAGTTGATAATAACAACTCATAGCCCATTTTTTATTGACCTAAATTTCATTGATGGAATCAATTTAGTTAGAAAAGAAGAAAGCTCAACTTTCATCATAAACAACAATGCTGATAAACTCTTCGACCATTGCATTGCTACAGCTTCAAACCCGAATAAAACAAAGCTTGATACAGTAGTTCCGTTTTACGCCAATAATTCTACTGCTCATATTTTATCAGGATTTTTCGCAAACAAAATAATTTTGGTTGAAGGCCTTACAGAGGAACTTTCATTGCCAGTATATTTTGACAGGCTAGGTTTTGACCCGACAGAATTTGGTGTTGAAATAATTGGTGTCAGCGGAAAAGGTAATCTTGCAAAATGGTGGCGATTGTTTACTATCTATGAGATACCAACTTTTATTTGCTTCGATAATGACACTCGTTCAGGTGATGACAAAAACGGTAACCTTAGAAAAGACGCACTAAAAGCAATAGGTATTCAGGAAGAAGAATTGGAAAACATTCTAGGAATAGAAGATTGGTCTATTTCAGAACACTTCTGTGTATTTGGAAAAGACTTTGAGATTACCATGAGAGCATCTTTTGACGATTATGAAGAAATCGAAGAACGAATGCGAGAATCTCTTGGAAGCAGTTCGAAACATATAATCGCCAGAGAAACCGCAAGACTTTTGAATTTAGATATCGAAAGCAAGGGGAAAAAACAATTAATTGGATTGATTGAGAAAATTAAAAACTTGTAGAATAATGCCAACGCTTCAAAGCCACACACATTGCCAAGCCGCTCAAGCCAACCGCACCAGCCAAAGCTTGTCAAAGAGTGTGTCTTTCCCTACGCACGGACGAAAAGAAAGCACGGGCATACAATCGAGTAGACGGCCGGTGAGCCGTTAAGCCCACCGGAGCGCCTCTCACACCACTATACGTACGGGCCTCGTATACAGCGGTTCATTAAGATGTGGAGCAA
>JAAZFA010000063.1 GCA_012511995.1 Thermoproteota archaeon
CGAGTTTCAAACATCATGTAATGCATGCATTTCGCTATGGCGCAGCCAGATACCTAAAGGATCAAACTGACCCGCCATACCACTGCCCAGCGCTATTAGGCCCTTGATTGGCTGCAACGAATCCACCTGCTGACAAGTCCTTCTTTACCGCCTGCCTTGGCTTCAAAGTAGAAGAGGATTAAAGTCACGATCAGACATTGTTACAAGTGACAAGTCCCCCATAATTTTCTGACGCTGTATCTTTAAATCTAATATAGTCGTCTCCGAGAGGAATGGTGAGATGAACTGGCTTCCAAAGTCCATTCTCATAGCCCCATATATAATCGACAATCGCCTGCGCAGGCATAGATGTTACAACACCAGGAAGTCTAAGACTTTTGCTTATTTGCAGAGTAAGTTTTTGAGAAGTATCGGGGTCAAAGAGTGTTTCAAGATCAATATAATTTAGGCCATCGGATGCTTTAATGGTTAGTATTGGTTTACATGTTAGCTGATCAAAAATTCCATCTGCCAATTTTTTCACCTCCTGTTTATTGCTTTTCCATTATTTTCCAGATTTTTAGGTGTAAGTTCAAACAAATTGTAGCTTGTTTGACGGTTTTCACCAAGAATACTATCTAGCGCAAAAAACTATTTAGAGACGGGTTGTTTCTGAAACACCCCATTGGCTTTAAAAATGTTTTAATTTAAATAGGTGAACTCTCGAATGAGACAAAATCAGTAAAAGGCATGATTGTTAGCAACATTTAATCTATAGTATGTACTAATATGTTAACTGGGGGTTAGCTGTGAAGAGAAGATTAAATGCACTTCTAATTTCCATAATGATTAATGTATTGATTTTTACAAGCATCACATATGTAAGCACGGTACAAGCCGAATCATCCATACCTAAACCGTCTGTTCCAGAGTTCACTGTAAAACTCGCTTCTTACCCTTATGATGTACCACCGACCACTACTACAACCGTTGACCCGTATACAGGAAAAGAAACTATAACCACTCAGCCGGGTTACCGTGTAGAAAACAAATCCATAGAACTCACAATTAAAAACCAGCCATTCACGCCTTACACTGACGCAGAGGGTCATATAGTTAATTTGTACTATAATGTCCATGTTAAAGGTCATTTTGAAGATTGTTGGAGAGAACTTTACTCTATCGATGAACTGATGAGAGAAGAAGTAGGCGCACATAAACAGGGTCCGGTCCAATCAAGTTCTGAGTATACAGTCATATCTTGTTCCGCAGACTACCCCGATGATGGGCAAGTGGATTTTCAAGTTCAGGCACTGGCGGGATACTATACTGAATGGTGGCCCGCCTTAGGCGGACCGGTCAAATGGAAATTTACGGGTCAGCTAAGTAATTGGAGTAATACGCAAACAATACGCATGTCTGACGGTGTGGTTTCCACTTCACCAAACCCTACGGAATCACCAACTGCAACACCCTCACAGGAACCAGCTGTAATAAAGGGTCAAACGGGCGCTCAATCTGCTGTAACTCAACCAGGCATAGATTGGACACAGATTAGCTTACTTGCTGCATTAGGCGTAATAGTTGCATTGCTCGCTCTTATTGCACTTGTTCACAGGAATAAGAAAAGGGGTTCAA
>JAAZFA010000418.1 GCA_012511995.1 Thermoproteota archaeon
TGGTATTAGGTCATTTTGGGCTATTTTGTTGGGGGTTAACTGTAGATGTCCTGTTAGGAGCCCACATCGGGGTAGGTGTGAAAACGGGTGCTGCCGAGGGGAGATAGGGTTTGTGGTTGGATGTGCAGTGGGTTTTGTTGTGGATGCATTCCTTGTATGACTACTGGTTGCGCTTGAATTTGAGTTTGATTGTCGAGGTTGTGTTGATTTGGATTATGGTTCTTCGGTTGGGGCGGGCATTTCAGTTGGTGCATGTGTTGGATTGTACGTTGAAATAATATTAGATGTAGAATTGAAGGTTACCGTTGGTGTAGGGGTAAGTGTAGGCGTTTGATTGAGTGAAGTAGGCGGTTTAGGTGTTGGGGTCTCTGTTACAGTTGGTTGGGATACAGGAGTAGGAATTGTAGGTTTTAGTGTGGGAGAAGATGGAGTTGCTGTTTGCATAGGAATAGGATTTAGAGAGACTGTTGGAGTAGGAGATGGTGTTAGAATGGGAAAATGGATAGGTGAAAGCATTGTTGGAGATGGTGAAAGGAACGCTGAGGGAGTAGGGAGGGTTCTTTGTGCTAAAACAAGGTGCCCCCAACGATTAGGTGATTGACTCTAATTAATAGAAAGCAATATACTAAGAACCCGTAGAATAACAACGAATATTATCTTGAAGAACACGCTACTTTTAGACATATTTACTCATATACCAAGTTTTTAAACACAATAAAGAGTCTAAAAAAGCAACACAGAGGCTATCCTTGAGCTTTGTGTAAACAACCTCTTAAGTGGATAAAAAGGCGTAGGCACATAATTGAAGCAACAACCTTAAAAATATGTAGCGCAAGGAAAATAAACCAAAACAACCTATCTATAATGGGGTTTTAGTTTTATGTACGAAGGCTACGTATTTTTATGTAACAAAACAAGTCAGCAGGAGTGTCTAAGTAAAAAACAATATACTTGTATGGATAAAGAAAACAAACCTACTGAACCGATAAAGGAGGGCGCAGTTATTTTTCTCCATAATGTTGAGGAGAATACACTGTTAGGTCCATTCACAGCGTTAACAGAAGGAGCTGATAAACTAGATGCAGGAACCTGGAGAATGGACGTTGAATCGCACATTCCTTCAGAGGACATAAAAGTCACTTGGGCAAACCTACGTATACTTGAAAATGCAGACAAAGAATTACCATTCCTAGCGGAAACCAAAACATGCAAATTGAGGATTACTCAAACCCAACAAATACTAGATGTCTTAAAGAAGGGTAAACTCTACCCCTATGCCAAACAAGAAATTAAAAGTTAATTTTACTAAATATTCTAGCTTTCAATTCAACGATTTACGCTTTTGGGTATATCGCTGATTTTTAGGCTTACCGGTTGCCTGTTGCAAATAAAATATGCTATCGTACATCAACTCGCCCTTCTATAGCTTAGAAGTGGAGAGAGTTTACAGCTAAAAATTTGCCAAACTAAGTAAGCTACAGCTAACTTTAAAAAAATAGCTTAAAAAAGTTAATTTTTATTCAGCTTTAATATCGACATCAACTTTTATTGATACAAAATCGTTATAAATGTATACTATTGGGCAAATAGTTTCGGTTCTACGCCAAACAGCTTCAACAAAGCGTTTTCGAATTTTAGAAACAATATTAACTTTCATTGTTCCGCCCTTAACTTTTATGTATCCAGCGTTTTTTCTGCTTCTGACAGCTACTTCAATCTGTCTATGTTAATCTTACTTTTTTTACAGACATCAGCATAAATAATTGTGGCACAACCTGTAAGTGACATCAAAGCCAGTTCAAAAGGTGTCGGATCTGCATTGGTTCCGCCTTGAGCCTCCACTAAGTTACAATCTTTTAAAATGTATGATACTATCCAAGGTTCTAAATGTGAAATGTTAAATATCTAAAAAGGTGCGTATTTAATATAACCTCTTTGGAGAATGAGACTTGGAAAAGAAAGGTCCCTTGTTGATTGTCCCCTGGCGATGTACTATTGCATGTGATAGTAACTGCGTACATTGCCTCTCAGCTGGAAAAAATACTTTTTCAGATGAAGTAGAAACAAACGACGCTATACGCATAGTGGATCAAGTCCACAAATTCGGCGCAGGATTTTTTGGAATCACCGGTGGACAACCACTATTACGCAAGGATCTTTTTATAGTACTCGACCATGCCACCAGTCTGGGCTTGAATACGAGCATAATAACAGACGGTCGTAAACTAGACGAAAAAGCCATCAAACATATACTTAAAAACAACACCAAAATCAGCGTTAGCATTGACGGTAACCAAAAAACCAACGATATAATACGTGGCGAGGGCGCCTATGCTGCTGCGGTAACTGCGATTGAGCGTTTCAGTAAAGCAGGATTACTTAATGTATTGGTCTACACTTTCGCAAACAAAGGTGAGGTTACCAATGCCAATGAAGAAGATATCATTCATGTACTTGAATTGGCCAAAAAATATGGTGCACGATGGGTCGTTTTTCATGGGTTTATTCCCTACAGCAACGATAAAAACAGCCTTAAAGCCGACCTAACACCTGAGCAGTATGAATGGGTATGCAACAAACTCTTTGATTTAACCGCTAAATACAACGGTAAACCCGGTATAAACGTCTACATACCTTTCTATGCAAGAGTCGCAAAACAACGTGGAATACCTGATTATGACGAATGGTGGAGTCGCTTCTTTTTGGGCAGATGCTTCTTTGGCAAATTCATGAGTATAGCCGAAAACGGTGACGTGATCCCATGTAGTTACAATGACGTCTATCGTGTCGGCAACGTCAAAAAGAAGGAATTAAAACAAATTTGGAACGACATCCAAAAAAGTGACTTCTTTAACAAAGTTAAAGATAAGAACAACCTAAAAGGCAAATGTGGTGTATGTGAATACAAAAATGTTTGTGGCGGATGTAGGACTGCTGCTTTGTTCTATACAGGCGACATTTTAGGTTCAGATCTAAGATGCGGATATATCCCAAAAGCACTACGAAAAAAGACTTAGCCTAATACTTAAGAAATAGTTAGCGGGAGTGACGTGCACCCAAACATTCGGAAGAGAGAGAGGGGGTAAAGGGAATCAAGGATGCACGCCACACATTTATGAGCTTCTCACATACTGACGGAAGAGAAAACCGATGTTTTTCCTTGCTTTCGCATAGTTATTTTGTGCTTTAGTGGAATACTTGATTTTTTGGTTATCTTTGCTAGTTATGAAGACTGATCCACCGTTATGCAGGTGCTCCTTAACAATGTAGAAGTTAACTTTTTCAGTTTCCTGAACGGATACATCTTGATTGACGTCGTTATGTAGGAGCAATATTTGAAACATCGAGGACTTACTTCGATTCTTCGCCACATCGTTATTCAAAGACTTTCATCCTTCAGTATTTGAGAGCAATAACAATATCTATGCGAAAAATGTTTAAAGCTATGTGACTGTTTAGCAGCTACTACAAATAAAAATCAGGCAAGAATAAATGAGAATATTTTTGGGTTTGACAGTGTTTCAACGACTAAATCAGGCTTTACTACTTCGAGCTCTTTTTGATTGTATACCCCCGTTGTGACAGCTACGCATTTCATACCTGCAGCCTTTGCAGCTTTTACACCAAAAATAGAATCCTCAAAAACTACACATCGTCCCGGATCCACATTTAATTCGGTCGCCACTCTTAGAAAAATTTCAGGATCAGGCTTAGAACGAGAAACTTCATCTCCAGTTATAACAAATTCGAAAGACCCGTCTAAGCATTTAACTTTTAGAAGATGAGCTAGCACTGCGCGGTTATTCATAGAAGCCAAAACCAGCCTCAATTTACCTTGTAACCTAACAAGCAAATCAATAGCGCCATCGAACAATTTGATTTCATCAGCCAATAGGACCTGAATCTCACTTTTACGAGCAACAAGCTCCGAAACGATATGCTCATTAACCTCACGATTATGCGAACGCAAAATATCACGGAAAGTATCTGAAGCACCAATACCAATCCGACGCTCAATATATTCAGTGGAAACATCCAAACCATGCTCTCTAAGTGTATTATGGAAAGAAACTACAATAGCACGGAGGGAATCAGCGAGGGTTCCATCCCAGTCAAAGATGGCAGCGTCAAACATTGCGTACGCTTAAGAGAGGTCTAATTTTTCTCTGATACTCTGGCTTTTCTTTGTGGCTTCTTCGACAGCACGAATCATTGCAGTGCGAATCTTGCTTTTCTCGATCTGATAAATAGCTTCAATGGTTGTTCCACCAGGGGTAGTTGTCATATCTTTGATTTTAGAAGGTTCCGTACGCAATTCAGTCACAAGCTTACCCGTACCCATGACAGTTTGGGCGGCACAATTAAGTGCAATGTTGCGTGGTAAACCTACTTTTAAACCAGCATAAGTAAGAGCTTCAATAATTATACTCATATAACCAGGACCGCTACCACTCACTGCAGTAATTGCATCCATATATTTCTCATCAACCTCCTCACAAAGACCCATCATACCCAAAAGCTCTTTGACGTTTTCCTTGTCAGTTTTAGTAACGTTTGTACTGCAACAATACGCAGTATACGCAGCTTGAACCATAACACAGAGGTTAGGCATGATACGAACAATTTTCGTCTCAACCGGGACGTTCTTAACTAAATAACTTAAGGGTATCGTGGCAGCGGCAGATATTACCAGTTTACCCTTAATCCCATTACTGATTTCTTTTAACACCTTGCCAACGTCCCCGGGTTTAACGATAACAAAAATAATGTCAGCTTCTAAGGCAGCCTTAGCATTGTTGTTGCTGGTAAGTACACCGATATCTACAAATTCTTTCAGTTTATCAGCTTGAATATCAACCGCTGTAATGGATGCAGCAGGGATTTTACCTTTGATAAGGCTTTTAATTATAGCTCCACCCATCATGCCTGAACCGATTACTGCGATTTTTTCAATCATGAACTTCACTATTGCTTTGTAGAGGGATGTTTTACTCTTTAAGCTTTTGCTGGTAACTAGCTGGGAAGAGGTGTGTGTCTAATTAAAAAAGCGTCTAAGGCAGCACCCTCTAGGCTAATGCCACTAAAAATATTTTGATCATACCCACTTAGCAAAATTTTTTGCATCTATTCTGTTAGCTTCCTAAGAATATTGTGCATCATAAATGCTAAAGCATTCGTCTTTATTCCACGAGGGTTAAAGTGAGTGGGCACTGCTTGATAACCAGCTTCACGAAGAGCGACTAGAAAAGCTTGGTTGGATGGCGCAGGTAAGTTGAGTTTACCGCTAAGTTTATCGATAACATAGTAAGTTGGCATCGCAATAGATTCAGCTTCGATTAATGTCAAGAGTTTGTTGATTTTGGAGCTGTTCGTAAA
>JAAZFA010000419.1 GCA_012511995.1 Thermoproteota archaeon
TCACCTACTTTAAGCATTACTGCTTCACCAAGCCCAACTTCTCCAATACCAACCATCAATACTGGTTCACTTGTAGAACCGTTCCCGTTTCCGCTTTTAGTTGTTGCCTTGGTTATCTTAGCGGTTGTTATCGCATCAGTTATGCTTTTCAAAAAGCATCAAAAGTCGTTAACTTGAAGCAATGACCTTTCTGGATTGTACTTTGGGTTATCAAACAGTCAATTCTAAGTAAGAAAGTAGAGAATCAACATAATATAAAACATAATATAACCTATTCTATTGTGATACTATCATGTTTAGGCTCTCAACCCATTAACCATATTTACGGCTTATTTTTGCGACCTATTATGTCAGAATGATGTTTGCTGTAAGTAAACCAAATCCCTGTTAAATGATATGTTAATTCTCTCTTTATTATAACAATTTTCGCCTAAAACTTTAATTTTTAATAATTAACTCTTTTTTTGTGTTTTTTAGCTAATTTTATAAACAATAAACATAGAAAAGAAGACATCGATGAAAAATCAAGGAATTAGTTTCATAATAGCTACTGTTCTTTGTGTTACAATATTTACGATATTAGACATAAAGCCTGTGGCGGCTAGTGGTGAAACAATAATCGGTAGTCTTGAAATCGATGACGCCAATTTTTTGCGGTGTTATGACTGGTCGGTTGAGCAGGTGTGTACTGGTTATCCTTCAGATGATGTTTATGATACGGCGTATTTGACTGCTTATTTGCCTCCGTATCAAGAGGGCTTGTATGATAATCAAGTGTTGCAGGCTCGTTTGCATAAGGTTCTTGAGATAGATGGTGTGGTTGTCGCTAATGGGCTTACTGTAACCATTCCAGCGGAAGGACCGTATTCACCGTTGTTTTTTCCGATCAGTAGACAAGGTGGCGCAATTTGGGTTGAAGATCAGTTGTTTGCATACGATAAATTGTATGGGAGTGAGCTATACTTTGAGTATGATTTGAGTTTTGATAGTTTATGTTATGGGTATGATCAGTTTCCTAATTATTGGACTACGCAGCATTTTATAGATCAGAAAAATGGGCATGTTTGGAATGGTCATACCTATAGGATTTCGTTTGCGGTTGAATGGTTTGAAGTGATCTACACTTATCCTCCTCAGTACGTCAAGTTTGGTGCGACTGATGATATTCCTGATCAGTATAGGCCTCATGGGTTTAGTGTTGGGACTTCTCATTATGAGGAAGGTTGGGAAAGTTGGGTGTGGATGCTTCCAGACGATGAGATACATTTTGCTTGCAGTACCGCTTGGTCTGAAACTTATGGTTCAGCGTCAATCATAGGGCTATACGATGCACAATTTAGAACTCCTGACAACAACTATGCAACGCTAATTGCATCCAGTCCAGGGTCTTTCGCAAGGTCTGTTTATTGGATGGGTGGCACCACAGCAGGACAAGTTTGGGTGCACAGTAATTCGCTAAACTCGCCTTTCAGTAGATTCCTTGTGTACGTGTCTATCGACAATGATAACTGGCGGTTTAGTAGTGAGCAGTTTGTATATAATGGTGGCGACAGATGGATTGATTGTGGAACACCTAATGGAACCTACGCATATGTAATGGTGGTTGCTTACAATTCTGGCATAACAAGCTACATGAAAGTCAACTGCGTGCATTGCGGTAGTCACTATTGAAGTCTCGATTAGGTCAAACCTTTTTTCCTTAGTGAGCGCTTAAGAATTAACTCAATTGATAATTGGATGTTATCAAAATACGGTTTTAAGGGTGATCGATCTTACAGTTCTTTACTAACGCCTATTTCAGTGATGAAAATAACAATTAACCTTGTTTCTCTAGGCGCACCCCAAATTTCTGTTGATTTATGCTACATCCTTTCGGTCACCCTCAACTAAGTAAATTGCATTAGGCATAACTTGAAGGGGTATAATGTAATCAACAATGGTTGTGGATTCAAAATAGTTAAGAGATCCAACGACTTAATTATAGACATGGTGTTTGTTGTGTCTTGCCTAAAATCATTGGCTTTTTTAGAAGCTAAAGAAATCATTGAAACAGATTACGCAACGGTTTTAAGTTCAGAAACTGTATCGAAAACTATTTCGTTATTTTCATCTTCTGAAATCTATGAGGCTTTAGTAATGAATTCGGAAATAGCAGGAATAGTTACCGTTCGAGACACACTAAAAGTTCTGAACCCTGAAAGGACATCTATTTCAAGAATCATGTTTAAACCGCCAAACATACAAGTTGAAGCCCCTATTTATGATATTGCTGAAGCTCTAATCAGCAACCGCATCAGAATACTTCCGGTACTAGAAGGAGGATCCATTAAAGGTGTAGTAAAACAAAAAGCAATTCTTAATAAAATGA
>JAAZFA010000064.1 GCA_012511995.1 Thermoproteota archaeon
GCGCTGACAAACCAGGCAACGTAAACTTGGTCGTGGACTTTGAAGGCACTAGAATCGAGCACTTCCTAGCTTCCTCCATTGCTGCTGGACCCTCATTCCAAGACGCTGCTTACCGAGGAATAGAAATCGCTGAAGGCAAACGTAAAATCGAAGATGCAGGTTTAGGCGACCTCATAAGATGGGGAATTGCAGATATAGACCAATGGCAACGTGGCGGCAACACCCTTTTAGGTACGATTATGCTGTTTGCTCCCATTGCGGTTGCAGCAGGAATGACGCCAACTACAGATAATTTCGAAATGGATTTCTCTGTATTACGCAAAAACATGGATGCTGTAATAAAAGCTTCAACGGCGCAGGATGCTGTAGCTGTTTATGAAGCTATAGAAATTGCCAAACCTAGTGGGCTTAATAGTGCTCCAGATTTAAACGTTAAAGACAAAAGTAGTAAAATACGGTTATTAAAAGAAAACGTTAGCTTGTATGAGGTTTTCAAAATAGCTTCCAGCTACGATGACATATGCCTCGAATGGGTAAAAGGCTTCCCAATTACCTTTGACCTTGCTTATCCTTATCTTCAAAACGAATTAACCCTTAAAGATCACAATAATGCAATAGTAGATACTTTCCTGAAAGTCCTTGCGACAAACCCTGATACGTTCATTAGCCGAAAAGTTGGATTAGCAAAAGCTCAAGAGGTTTCAAAAGGTGCTAAAGAAATCCTTGCTCTTGGCGGTGTTGAATCAGAAATTGGTAAGAAAGCTCTAATTGCTTTTGATAATAAACTACGTGAAGCAGGCAATGGCTACAATCCGGGAACAACCGCTGATATCATTGCAGCTGCATTGGCGTTAACTACGTTGAATGGTTACCGACCTTGAGTCTGGTTACAATTCGGGCAATAACTTTTCATAAAAGTACATTTAAACGAAACAAAGAAATGACGCTTTGAAAAACATTGAATCATTTATATTAATTTGATTTGTTAGACAGCGTTACCTTTAATATTTCAAGAATCGTTCAACTATTTGCCCAAAATGGTGAAACTGTTATGGCTAAAGCATTAAGCGTAAACCAACTAGCTTGGCAAAAAGCCCAAATTTTACTCAACAACCCCGATTATTATGGAGTAGAAGTCACTAAATCCACAGGTGGTGCAACAATCATTGATGCAGGCGTTAAAGCCCCCGGTGGTTTTGAAGCAGGTAAAATATTAACTGAACTATGTTTAGGCGGCGCCGGCAAAGTTGAGTTAGGTATGAAAACCTATGGTGATCTCACGTTTCCATCAGTAACAATTACTTCGGATTATCCAGCAATCGCCATGTTAGGTAGTCAATTCGCAGGGTGGCGTATAAAAGACGGTGACAATATTGCCATCGGCTCCGGTCCAGTCCGCGCTATTGCGCTCAAACCAAAAGAAATCTATGAAGAACTCCAATATACTGACCAAAGTGAGCAAGCTGTTATTACGTTAGAAAGCAACTTGCTTCCATCTGATATTTTGGTTGATAAAGTCTGTAAAGCAGCAAATGTCACTGCATCAAACCTGCTTATTGTTGTTGCTCCAACCGCAAGTGTAGCGGGTTTAACACAGGTCGCAGGTCGAGTTGTTGAAGTCGGTATTCACAAACTCCACACCCTTGGACTTGATCCAAAAGTTATTCGGTATGCAATGGGGTATGCCCCGATTCCACCAGTCGGTCCAGACTTTGAAGTCGCAATGGCAAGAACTAACGATGTCATACTCTATGGTGGAACAGTTTACTTAACAGTGGACTTTGACGATGAAACAAAACTTCAAAAACTTGTTAATGATGCGCCATCGATTAACTCAAAGGATTATGGCAAACCGTTCCTCCAAATTTTCCTCAATGCAGACAAAGACTTTTATAAAATTGATCCTGGCCTGTTTGCTCCTGCAGTGTTGATGATTAACAATGCAAAGACAGGTAGAACTTTTAGAGCAGGACAAATAAATCCGAAGGTGCTTGCGCAAGCCTTAGGCTTCTAACTTTGTTTGTATTCTTTTAGATTGCGATGGACGAAGTTTTTGTATGGGAATTTGTTGGTTTAGTTTCGTTGAAGAAGTGGTTGCGGACATAGCAACTGAAACCAGTATTTCTTAGTAGTGCGACCATGATGAGGCTCATTATGCCGATTTCGATGAGGGCTTTGACGACGATGCCAGAATAGAGGAAGGTTCCAAAGGTAACGTCACGAGTTACCAGTATGAAGTAACCCCAGGTAAAAAGAGTTTCAGGAATGAATCCCAGAAACGTCAGGGGAATGGCAAGTATGGCAAGACGTTTATTTTTTCCAATGTTGAGGACGCCTGCTAGGAGACCGACGGTCATGCCGGTGAAGGCTTTGCCTAACGGTAGAGCGATTAGGCCTAAGGCGCCGCCTGTGCCTAGGGGTCCAAACATTATGCCTGGGAGGATACCGGCGATGAGACCAGTTAGGAAACCGATTTTGGGTCCGCCATAGTAACCGGCGATTAGCACTCCGATGAGGCTGAGGTCAAAGGCGACTGAGGCAGCAATGGGAGCTATGGTGTAGGATATGGCAAATAACGCGGCGCCGAGGGCACCCATCATAATTGCAAATGTGAGATTTTTTGTATTCATGTGTGATCATCTGATTTAATCAGAACATCTAATTACCTATTTAAGAGTAACCACACATTTTTGAGTATCTATGTTTTTAGATAGCTCCTTATCAAACGAAAAATCGACCTTTTTCAGCAGTGCAGTCTAAGTAGGCTGTCTGTTACGCATTTTATTTGATGCTGATGTTGTAACCATTTTGTTGTTGGACTCTTTCTAAGATAACAACGTCTGGAGACATAAATCATAGATTTAAAACTTCGTTAAGGTAAGAAACTGCCGTGTCTCTTTGCAATCAGCAGCTCTTCACAGTCTACAGCCCTTTAAAAAACGCTGTTTATTCTCCGTATAAGATAGCAATTTAAAAAAAGGTAACATTCTACAAATAAATAGGTACTAGCTAAGGCTTCCCTTAATTGCACTATACTACTATTTAGCACTAAAAAAATAAAAAACTGAGCGCACACCGCAGCAGCCGCAGCCTTCAGCCCAGCCACAGTCTCTAGCCCAGCGACATAACCGCCGCCAAGCGTACTAAAGAAGGGTAAACCGCTAACGATTGCCGCATCTACAAGCGCATCTGCCACACCATTCACACAGCAAATAATTAATTTCCTAACCGTTAATCTCAAGATAAATTTTTCTTTTTTGTGAAAATTGAGCAACCGCTAACTGTTATCAAGATTTCAGCCGCGTCATATTTTTTTCTGCAAAAAGAAAAGAGAAAATGTTTGGGTATTCTTAGGGTTAATTTGTTTTTTCTTACCTAGCTTTCAACCCAGCATTTTCTTTCTTGAGTTCAGCGTTCGTCTCTATTAGTATCTTGATGACTGTGTTTAGCTGCACCA
>JAAZFA010000065.1 GCA_012511995.1 Thermoproteota archaeon
CAGAGAGCGCAAAAAAATATAGTATAGATGCAAGCATTTGGGGTCGCGCAATTGAATGCGGCTTACTGGAAGATGCAAACAATGAGCCCCCAGAAGACGCTTATGAATGGACTTCCTCAGCAGAGAAAGCTCCCGATAAACCGGAAATAATTACAATCGGCTTTGAAGCAGGGGTCCCTGTCTCTGTTAACGGCAAAGCAATGAAGCCTCTTGCACTCATAGAAGCAGTAAACAAGATTGCTGGTAAACATGGCGTTGGCAGAATCGACCATATAGAAGACCGTATCGTCGGATTGAAATCCCGCGAAGTCTACGAATGTCCTGCAGCAACAGTCCTCTTAGATGCCCATCATGACCTTGAAAAGATGGTCATGACTCGCCATGAAATTCTCTTCAAACAGCAAATCGACGCCCAATGGGTCTATCTTGCATATTCAGGTCTTTGGGTTGACCCACTCAAAGAAGATCTAGATGCATTCATTAACAAATCACAGGAAAACGTTTGCGGAGAAGTCAAAATAAAACTATACAAGGGTAACATGCAAATTGTCGGACGCAAATCACCCAAATCACTCTACGACAAGAACCTCGCAAACTATAACATCAAAACCAGCTTCAACCAAGCCTACAGTAAAGGCTTCATTGAACTTTACGGTTTACAAACCGTAATGTACAACCACCTCAAAGCTGCCAAAACAAAAAAACCAAAAAGCAAAAAATCTTAATTTTCTAAATGGAGTGAAAAAAGAAACGTCAAAAATGCTGCATGGTGGAAGATTGGGTAACGTCCGAGAGGACATCGTAAACTTTTGTTCTTCACGCAAGGACGATATACGTTTAATAGACGCTGTTTTAGCCATAAATAAAGCCCACGTCGTCATGCTCATGGATCAAAAAATTATCCAACGGCAGAGCGGCGCAAAGATCCTTAGTTGCCTCCGAAAACAGAATAGCAAAAACATCGACCCCAATGCCGAAGATATTCATATGGCTATTGAAGAAGCTGTATTGGAAGAAACTGGATCAGAGGTCGGTGGAAACCTGCATATCGCCAAGAGCCGTAATGACCAAGTAGCAACTGCTATACGCATAGCGCTCCGTAACGAACTGCTTATTATAATGGGTCAAATCGTTGAAATGCAGCGCACCCTTCTTGAAACATCAAGTGAACACACAGAAACAATAATTCTAGGATACACCCATCTCCAAGCAGCCCAGCCAGTAACCTTTGCACATTACCTCCTTTTTCACTTCGACTCGTTAGGACGCGACCTACAACGTTTAACAAGTGCCTACACCCGAATCAACCTATGTCCACTGGGCGCAGGCGCCCTAGCAACAACCAGTTTCCCAATTAACCGCAAAAAAACCGCCCACCTCCTTGGATTTAACGACGTTTTGGAAAATTCTTTAGATGCTGTTGGAAGCCGAGATTTTATTATGGAAACTCAAGCTGCACTAGCTGTACTTGCCATTAACTTGAGTCGCTTTGCCGAAGATTTAATTATTTGGAGTTCTTCCGAATTCGGCACCATCGAGTTACCTGATGAATTTACATCAACTAGCAGTATAATGCCTCAAAAAAAGAATCCAGAAGTCCTCGAAGTTATTCGTGCACGCGCAAGTTATGCCCTTGGAGACTTCTTAGCCGCGGCAGCAGCGATAAAAAGTTTACCGACAACTTATAACTTGGATTTCCAAGAGGTAACCCCCAAGCTTTGGGCTTCTACTGACAACTTAAAAGCATCATTAAACATCTTTTCTGCATTGATTCCTCATATTAAAGTCGTTGGAAACATTGAAGATAGAGCTGCTTCTGGTTTTGTTGCAGCAACCGAAATAGCAAACATGTTAGTAGCTAAATATACCGTCGCCTTCCGCACATCCCATAAAATAGTTGGAGCATTAGTGAAGACTTTAATTGAAACAAAACAGTCTTTAAATGATGTCTCCCCTCAGTTACTACAAAAAGTAGCTATGGATTCGGCAGCCATTAAATTATCAATAAAAAGTGAAGACATAATTTCATGCACAAATTTACGCAAAATAGTCGAAATGTATAAAGTGCAGGGTGGTCCATCACCCGAAGAAACTGCGCGAATGATTGATACACGAAATAAAGTAATCGCTGCCAACACAAAAATCAAAACAGAACTTCAAGAATACCTCGAAAACGCTGAAAACATACTGAACAAAACTGTCAAGGAATACTCTGTCCAAAATTAACATTAGCGTAACGCTTAAAAATTCAAACTGATAGGTTGAATAGGGCTTTGGCTCCACAAGATAATACGTTCAAAAATAACAAAAAAGCGGTTCTGCTTCTAGAAGACGGAACGTCATTTATCGGGAAAGGTTTTGGTGCAACAGCAAAAATTTCAGGGGAAGTTGTTTTCTCCACTCAAATGGTGGGATACACTGAAGCCTTAACTGACCCGTCGTATAAGGGGCAGATTTTAACTTTTACTTATCCAATGGTTGGCAATTATGGAGTCCCAAATAAAAAAATGGAACTAGGGTTTCCACTCTACTTTGAATCCGACCATATTCAACCACAAGGATTAATCATCCACGAATTATGCCTTAAACCGTTTCATTGGGCATCTACTCGTACACTAGACCAATGGCTCACAGATGAAGGTGTCCCTGGAATCTGCGGCGTAGACACCCGACGCTTAACCAAGAAACTGCGAACCTATGGTGTCATGCTAGGCATCCTGCAGGTTTATGACGATGGTGTTGAATTAGACATCGAGACCCTCCTCAAGAATGCCAAAAACATCTCCGACCCAAACAAAATTAACCTTGTAAAAGAAGTATCGATAAAGAAACCCGTTACATACAATGTTGATGGCAAAAAAACAATTATTCTAATAGACTGCGGCGTTAAGAACACTATTATTCGCAGCCTCCTTAAACGCGACCTAAATGTCGTTCGAGTTCCCTATGACACCTCTGTCAAAGACATTTTATCTTACAATCCAGCTGGTATTTTCATAAGCAATGGACCTGGTGACCCAAAGAAATGCACCAAAACGATCGAGGTAATCCGCGAATTAAGCGAGAGAAAACCGGTTATGGGTATCTGCCTAGGTGCACAAATCCTTGCGTTAGCATTGGGTGGAAACACTTACAAGTTAAAGTACGGACATCGGGCACAAAATCAGCCCGCTCTCGATATAAACACCAACCGATGTTATATCACCACTCAGAATCACGGGTATGCAATAGATATGGATTCACTCAAAAAGACCTCACTAGAACCATGGTTTATCAATCCCAACGATAAAACTGTCGAAGGTGTTCATCATAAAACTAAACCCGTCTTTGCAGTACAGTGGCATCCTGAAGCTTCGCCTGGACCCTATGACACTGAACTCTTATTTGATAAATTTGTAAAAAGCTTGGAGGTTAACTAAGCATGCCAAAGTTCGATTGGATCAAAAAAGTTCTAGTTCTCGGAAGCGGTGCAATTAAAATCGGCGAAGCCGCTGAATTTGATTATAGCGGTAGCCAATGTTTAAAAGCACTTCGCGAAGATGGTATCGAAACAGTAATTATTAATCCAAACATCGCTACCATCCAAACAGACCCGCGTCTTTCAGGTAGAGTTTACCTACTTCCAATAACACCGGAATTTGTAGAAAAAGTTATTGTAAAAGAACGACCAGATGGCATCCTATTAGGTTTCGGAGGACAAACTGCTCTAAACTGTGGTTTAGAACTTGAAAAAAACGGTATATTACAAAAATACAACGTTAAAGTTTTAGGAACACCTGTACAAACAATCGAAGACACAGGCGACCGTGAACGCTTCCGCCAAGCTATGCAAAAAGCTGGTATACCCTACCTTAAGAGCAGAGCAGCAACTAGCGTTAAACAGGCAATAGAAATTGCACAAGAAATCGGCTATCCTGTCATGGTAAGAGTCGCCTACACATTAGGCGGTAAAGGCGCCGGTGTTGCTCACAACCAGAAAGAACTAAAAGAAATCGTAACTATCGGTATTGCTCAGAGTCGCATCAATCAAGTTCTCATAGAAGAATATGTAGGTCATTGGAAAGAAGTTGAATACGAAGTTGTACGTGACTATAATGACAACTGTTTAGCCGTTTGTAACATGGAAAACTTTGATCCCATGGGTATCCACACGGGTGACAGCATTGTAGTTGCGCCCTCACAAACGATGACTAGCCGCGAATACCACCAAATACGCTCCATCTCTATAGATGCAATTCGCGCATTAGGTATAGTAGGTGAATGCAACATCCAATGGGCTCTCCATCCCCAATCCGAGGAATGCCGTGTCATCGAAGTAAACTCTAGAATGTCACGTAGCTCTGCACTTGCAAGCAAAGTCACCGGTTACCCCCTCGCCTATGTCGCCACCAAACTTACTTTAGGTTACACACTCCCAGAACTCGTAAACAAAGTCACCGAAGTCACTACCGCATGTTTTGAACCCGCACTCGACTACATCACCGTAAAAATCCCCCGCTGGGATCTTCAAAAATTCAAGAACGCAGATCGTCATGTTGGACCACAGATGCGCAGTGTCGGCGAAGTTATGGCTATTGGTCGATGTTTCGAAGAGGCACTCCAGAAAGCCGTTCGAATGCTAGACACTGGTAAGATAGGTTTAGTCTGCAACCCAGAAGATGAGGAACCAGAAACTGAGGAACGCCTAAGAGACGAAATGGCTCATCCCACCGACGAACGCCTCTATAAAATTGGGAAAGCCCTAAAAATAGGTATCCCAGTTATGGAGATCTACCGTTTAAGCGGCGTCGATCCATTCTTTCTAAACAAAATACAAAACATCATCGACATGGAAGCTTTACTATGCAAACTTAACTTAGCTGACCAATATGCAATAGAAGTTATCCGTGAAGCTAAACGCCTTGGATTTTCCGATGAACAAATAGCTGTCTGCCAAAAGACCACTGAAGCAAACATACGAAGTTTCCGCAAGAACACTGACATAATTCCTGTGGTGAAGCAGATTGATACTTTAGCGGCAGAATGGCCAGCAAAAACTAATTACCTTTACATGACCTACGGCGGCGACCAAGACGACATAGAATTCACTAATACTTCCAGTAAAGTCTTAGTGCTCGGCGCAGGCGTTTTCCGCATTGGTTCTAGCGTAGAATTTGACTGGTGCGGAGTCAACACGATTTGGGCACTAAAAAAGAATGGCATAAAAGAAGCCATCATGATAAACTATAACCCTGAAACCGTTTCCACCGACTATGACGTTTCAGATAAACTCTACTTTGAAGAATTAACAACCGAACGCATACTAGACATATATGACAAAGAGAACCCGATGGGTGTAATCACAAGTGTCGGTGGACAAATCCCAAATAACCTCTCAATGCCCCTGTTTGAAGCAGGAGCTAAAATCCTAGGTACATCTGCACATGATGTTGACTTAGCTGAGGATAGAAGCAAATTCAGTGCATTACTCGATCAATTGGGAATTTTTCAACCAAGCTGGAGTAAACTCCAAAGCATCGATGATGCAAAACGTTTTGCAACTAAAATCGGCTACCCCGTACTCGTACGACCTAGCTATGTACTCTCGGGTTCAGCGATGCGTGTAGCATACAACGAAGTAGCACTCGAAAACTTTCTAAACCTAGCCGCAAAAGTCTCACGTGACCACCCAGTTGTTATAAGTAAATTCATCAACCGTGCTAAAGAAGTTGAGGTCGACGGCGTCTCTGATGGTGAAAACGTCCTAATCGGCGCCATTATGGAACACGTTGAAAATGCAGGTGTCCACAGCGGCGATGCCACCATGACTATTCCCCCCCAATCATTAAAGCTTGAAGTTCAAAAAGTCATAGAAGTGGCCACAATAAGAATAGTAAAAGCTCTAAAAATCCATGGCCCTTACAACATACAATACCTCGTCAAAGACGACGTTGTTAATGTAATCGAATGCAACCTTCGAGCATCCAGATCGATGCCTTTTGTCAGCAAAACACGTGGAATAAACCTTATCAATCTGGCAACTTTAGCAATGCTGGGTAAGAAAATCGACGGAGTAAACCTTTCACCGACCCAGGTAGCACCGCATGTTGGTGTTAAAGTTCCACAGTTTAGCTTTATGCGTTTAAGCGGTGCTGACCCAGTTTTAGGTGTAGAGATGCTGAGTACAGGCGAAGTGGCTTGTATAGGTGAGAGCTTCTCTGATGCATTCTCAAAAGCTTTACAGTCGGCAGAGTTTACTATTCCACCCAAAGGCGGCTCAGTGCTAATCAGTGTAGGTGGAAACGAGGAACGGAAAGCCAGAGTGGTTCCTATTGCCAAAGCCTTCCAGGAAATGTCTTTTAAAATCTACGCCACTGCAAATACTGCTAAAGTATTAACTGCTAACGGAATTACTACCACAGTGCTTCATAAGGTTAAGGATCCAGATGTTACACCAAACATCCTTGATTTTCTACAGGAACGTAAAATCGATTTAGTCATCAACGTTCCCATGGCAAATCGCCTCAGTAACATGAGCGACATCATAACCGACGGTTATATAATCCGGCGCCAAGCAGTAGAATTTAACGTACCCGTTGTCACTAACCTGCAGTTAGCGCAAGCTCTAGTTGATGTTATGCGTCAGAAAAACCAGAATGGCAACAACATCCGTAGTCTTAACGAATACATGGCTGATTTACCCTGGAAAAAATGGTAAGCATCTTTAGCGACGCTTATTCCCTCTTTTTGTTATCTTTTGTTAGATCTGAATGTTGATTTTGTTCAAAAAAAGTATTTTTCGTTTATAACCAAATATTGTCTATTTTTTGCCCAATTTCACTTTTTGACGATTTAATAAATAAATGACTTCTGTAGGTTCAAAGCAGATGACCTGCACTACTTAGTGGTACCTCCCTTCCCTTATATAATTCAGTTAACTCATGGTTGAACTTTTAATTGAATATAAGCATCACCAGACTACCAGCAACCCCCCGCCAAAACTGCAACTGCCACCACCAACCCAGAAAAAGTGCATGTTTGAGTGCCACTCCAAGCCTTGTAGTAACCCACTCCAATTTGTTAAGCTCGAAAGTAAGAACAGTATAGTCGTCGCTACCCTGAGGA
>JAAZFA010000066.1 GCA_012511995.1 Thermoproteota archaeon
AGTGTCGGCTATGGTTTTGACCAAAAAGGGCAAATCTCCATGAATTTTGGTCCAATCAATAAACCGGGCGGTGAACGCAGATTAAATGTAGCAGTCACTCGTGCCAGAGAAAAAGTCCTCATGATAACTTCAATTAAAGGTTCAGACATTAGTCCAGATGCCAAATCATTAGGTGTGCAAACCCTCCGCACATACCTTAACTATGCGGAAACGGGTATAAAGTCACTTAAACCTAAAACATGTGAAGGGGAATTCGACTCAGCATTAGACGAAGATGTCGCTAACGAAATCAAGAAGCTTGGCTACCAAATTGTCTCAGAAGTAGGCTGTAGCGGTTATAAAATCGACATAGGCGTAGTCGACCCAGTAAATAAGGGTACATATTTGCTTGGCGTAGAGTGCGACGGTGTAACTTATAAATCAAGCAGTAGTGCACGCGACCGGGATAGACTTCGCGAACAAGTTCTGCGTCAATTAGGTTGGCGGATTCACCGTATATGGGCACCAGCGTGGGTTGCTAGGCGGGATAGTGAAATCCGCCGCCTTCAAGAAGCCATTGAACAAGCACAGAAACAACTAATAGATGAGGATGCCCAGAAACCGATCGCTCCACCAGCAACTGACATACAAAAAAACAATTTCAGCGGATTGGAAAAACTCTCAGTTTTATATAAAGTCCATCCACTTAAAGCAACTTATAACCCATACATCAAAGTCGTAAATGGCAAAACGACTCTAGAGTCCCGAACAAAGAATGAGTTTCACTTCCCAGAAAACCGTGAAAACCAAACTAAAATGTTGGCTGACCTCATTATAAACGAAGGCCCAGTACATTTCGATTATGCAGTCGAGCGCTTGGCAGCAACATGGAATATAAAACAAGTTACACCGAAAATCTCTCATGCAGTAAAAGAAGCCTTAAATAACCTGATTCGAAAAAGGAAAGTCACAATAAAAGGCAGCTTTCTATGGCCTATTGGTCTCAAAAAAATCCCTATTCGTGTTCCAGTACAGGGTATACCTGAATCAAAGCGCAAAGCACAATATATCCCACCAGAAGAAGTCGAAGCTGCAATGAAATATGTTGCGCAGTATGCAATGAGCATCAGTGATAACTCAATGATTACAGAAACCGCCCGCCTATTTGGATTAAATCATTTTCCGGGCGAGGATGCAAAACAGGTTTTTACAGAAATTTTGAAGCGTCTCATTAGAGAACGTAAGCTTGTCTGTAGAGATGATGGCGTTATAACCGCCGCTTAATTTTTCTCCATTTTCTTTATTAGAACCGGTAAGTCACTTAATGCTGTTATTATATAGTTTGCACCATGTGTTGTTAGTTGTTTCTGTGTTGAGATACCAGTTGGTAAACCTATTGCAATTGCTTTTAATTCTTTAGCGCTTTGCATATCCACAACACTATCGCCGACGATAATTGAATTAACTGGTTTTACGCCTAATATTTTGAGTGCTAACTCGTATTGCTCTGTATCTGGTTTAACGCGTTTCACTTTATTACGTGAAACAACCGCTTGGAAGTAATCTAAAACTTTGAATCGTTGAAGAATATAATTAGTTGCCGTTTCGCTGTTGGTTGTGCATAACCCAATCTTAAGTTTCAACTTTTTTAGTTCTTTTAAGATCTCAATTGCTCCAGGTTGAAGGCTTGTCAAAGTCGCGGCTTCCATTTCATATTTTTCGGCGATAACTAAACATTGAGATTGAACCTCTTTAAAAGCCTGTTCTGATTTGCTATTTTTAAAATAAATCTCTGCTTTATGCATCATATCGAACATAATTTCGTTAACATTAAGAACTGATGCTGGAACACCTGTTCGCAAGAGGTATTCTCTAACTTCGCCACGTAAGGCTTTGTAGTCAATGTTAAATACCGTAAGTGTTCCGTCTAAATCAAATATAACTGCTTCAACAGGCATACTGATAGCTCCATAAGATTATGCAGATTTGGAGTTTACACTTCTTATAGAAAGATATACTTTACGGTCAAGAGAAGACACTTGATCGTTATCTATTTATGATTACTTTCAGCGTTCTGTTTAGAGGGTCATCAATAGTTTTAAAAGCGGTTTCAATTTGTTCTAATCCAAACCGATGTGTTATTAACCCACGTACATCAACAAGGCGTCTTGAGATTAACTCTACTGCGAAAGGATACTCAATTGCCGATATGTACATAGTAAAAAATTGAGCTTCATCTGCATCTTCTAAATTCAAGTATCCCTTGGATTCACCCACTAACACAACTTTACCAGACTTACGCACTAAAAAGGGCGTTTGTTCTACGGTTTCTTTAATACCCGCTGCCTCAATTACAAAATCTGAGCCATATTTAGTTAGCTTGCGAATTGTTTTTGACACATCCTCTGTTTTAGCATTTATAACTATATCTGCACCATATTTCTTTGAGAGTTCTAAGCAGTAATCTTCTATGTCCACTGCGATAACACGGCAACCCTTCAATAAAGCTATCTGCGTCATCAACAAGCCAATACCGCCTTGTCCAACAACCGTTACCCAGTCGCCAAGATTGGGTTGAAGATGGTTAAGAACACGCAACGCCAACGCAACTGGTTCTACCACAGCTGCCTCTTCGTCACTAATATTGTCTGGCACAGAAATTAACGCCCTCGACGGTAAAGCTTTTGACTCAACAAAAAAGCCATCACGCGTTAAACCATAAAATTTGCCGTGAATACAATAAGTTGGTAATCCTCTCAGACAGAAATAACAGTGCCCGCAGTTAACGACTGGAACCATTACTACACGTTCACCAGTATCATCTCGGATTCCGCAAGCATCATGACCTATAATTCTACCCCTTTTCATCCATCTCCAGTCTCCACGATAGAAGTGCATGTCGGTGCCACATATGCTGCCAGTTTTAAAATGAACAAGTACTCTGCCAGCTTTTACTTCCGGCTTCGGTACTTCTTCGATTTTAATTTCATATGGATTCTGATAAACTGCTGCCTTCAAAATTATACCCTTCAATATCTTATGCAGTAAACAACGGTTATAGCTTTAGTGTTTTTATTTGACTATGCTGTTAAATAGCGAATTAACTGGTGTATTAATTTGAACCTAGATGAGTATACGAAGGAGAAACTTTGGAATCTTTTAGTAGAGACTGTTCATGCATTCAATATGTATCCAAGCCATAAAGCCTACACAAGAGACACCGTATTACCATCAAAACCTGATATATCAGCAATGGAACTTTCAGCACTACTCGGTATGCCCTTAGGTGAAGCCATCGTTATCCTTGACGAATTGGTTGAAGGTAAAAAAGCCTCAGTAAGCACCACATAAAGTTTTTCTTGTATATTCGAAGCAAACTCAACAAGTTAGTGGTAATAAAAATTAAAAGAAATTGTATTTATTCGACTACATAACGGTAAGTTATGTGTTCGCCAGCAGTCTGGCTTTTTCTTGTTATTTTTAAAACGTCACCTGGTTGCGCCCCGATGGCTTTCACTGCAGGGTCACCTGACTTAATCTGTGGCATTTGGTATGGTTTAACCTTAAAACTGGCAAGGAGTTCTTTCTTTTCTTTTTCACTCAGTATTTCATGGAATGGGACAAGCGCATGCTCAAAAATGTCAAACACTGGAAATGATTTAGGTAATAATTCAACATTCTTCTTTTTTGCACCAAGTTTAACAGCATGGGTGTATCGTCCTTCGGTTACAACGATTGCACGTTCGAGTTCTTTCTCTTTCATTAGCTTGTAGAGAGTATTCATAGCTGCGATACCTACTGTTGCTTCACCAAGAATACACCAAACTATGGCACGTTCTTTATCTTGCGGGATATCAATGATATATGCAAATGCGCCTTCATAGCTTTCTTTTTCTACAAGTTTGTACTTTCGAAGTTTAATGAGGACTTCTGCTTTTCGTTCCTCGATTGTTAATTGTTTATTAGTCAAACCACAAACCCTCAAAGAGAGAATACTCGCAACTAAAAGAGTTATTTACCCTTAAACTTTTCTCTTTAAAAAGAGGGTGAACTCAAGGAAACCTATCTTTTTTACCTCAAAAACTATTGACGAGCAATTCCGGAATCATAACTTCCGTATCTATATGTCTTCGTCGGTGTGCCTATTAGAGCTCTCTTGCAGGTCTCGCTTCAACTCTCCGATTTTCTCTTGAGCTCTTCCTTCTGTTTTCTCCAGTCGCCCTTCCGCTTGGAGCCTTCGGTTATCAGTTAGGACACCTGCTGCTTCCTTGATTTTTCCTTTAATTTGTTTGCCTACACCCTTTGTCTCGTCTGCACCATGGTTGGGA
>JAAZFA010000420.1 GCA_012511995.1 Thermoproteota archaeon
CGATTTACTCAATATGTTACCAGATGCAAATTGGAACAGAAAAAGAAGCAGTGCAATCATTATTTCTATAGTCACCGGTGTTTTGTGCTTTATTATTCCTGTGCGTGTTACCGTGGATGCATGGTTCCTCCTACCGTTTGTTATGTTGTCACTAATTAGCGCTGTGTTGGCAATGAAATAAACCGACTTGTTCGGCTATAGCAAGATATCTTGAAATAGTGACATGCATGCCCGATATCAAAGATCCAGCCACTTTTTTGTTATGCCATTCAAACCACTGCAAAAAACATATCTGCAAATAAAATACGTATACGTCAAACAAAAAATAAAGGCAATCATACGAGACGTACTAAGTATGGATTAATCGGCAACGACATGCCATTACCAGATGCATTATACCATCACTTAACCAAAACTGACAGCTGTAGTGAAGCGTTTCTAATGTGAACTATAACTGCAACGCCTTGTGCAAGCACAGTGCTGTCTAGAACTTCTAAATGACTTATCCTCAGACTACAACCGCTGTATCACAATACCCTGCTAATCTTTTCGCCATTTATTCAGTAAAACCTTCGTACTGAGGTTTTATTCAGCGCACTCTGTTATCTGAGGATTCTGGCTTAATTGATTGAGGTCTGTTTCTATTGTAATGACGTCCCCAACTGCGGAAATGAGTGAAACGGGCATACATACGGTTGAGCTGCGGAAACGTTTTTTAAACCCTAAAGTATCTGAAGCTGTGCTTGAAAGCTTAACCTGTAGGTGTGTTACCTGCCAGTTAGTTGGATTGACTTCTGCACCTTTAACTTCGCCAAGGATTGTGCCGCCGGCACCAATAACATTCTTTCCGGAGAGTTTATCTACATTTACCAAAAAATTCACCATTAAATTTTTCGTAGGCAAGAATATATCTATATTGGCAACTAAGCCATCAATAAAAGCAACTATGTTTGTTATTAGCGATTGTAATTTTAGATACAAGTATTTGATTGCTTTTATTCAAGTTAATCGTGGTTCGTTTTTCAATTTTATTGAAACTATAATTGTGTATGTTGGTTTATGCATATAATAAATTCAGCTGGTTTTATCGGTGCCAACCCAACAAGAATATTCATTCGTCCATTATCGATATCATTTTGTGACATGGTAGATCGATCGCATTTCAAAAAAAAGGCCTCTTGCTGTTTAACACCCATTAAAATGCCTTTCTTCCATGATTGCGTTAAGAAATTCTTCACTTGTAACCTAACTTTTGTGCATGTTATTTCAGTGTTTGGTTCAAAGGCTACCCAAACGGTTCCTTTTTTGATGGAGGTCTCAAGAAAAATCAACAACCGGACGACATTGATGTATTTGAATTCAGGATCTGTTGATAGCGTTCTTGCACCCCAAATTAGTAATTACCTCTACAATCAAATTTACGGATACAATTAATGTTTTTTGAGTATAATTCATCCTGTTGGCTATCGGTTATAGGATATTCTAAACCCGATGCTCCCTTGACTAATTGGTTAGCTGGAGCTTTGTGGATCCCACGTTCGATGTCATTACGAGCGTATATTCCAGCTATATGTCCCCCTGGAGGAATCAGACAAAGCTGCGATAACTCTGTTGGTTTAACGGATATCCAGGGATAATACAGAGCTGCATTAGTTGAGGGGTTTGGTTTAGTGACATTCGATGGATTTACTCCCTTTATCGAATCAAAAATAACAAACCTTTTCAAACGTTCACTATAATCAGTTAACAAATCAGTAATACCTGCTAATGCTTGGGCGTTTGGGGCATATACAAGTGGCATATCGTTGATGGTTTCTATTTTAGCTAGAGCCGAGGTATAATTAGAATCTAATACTCTACATACAATACAGCGTTGACCGCCATTAAAAAAGAAAACTTCAACCGCGTAGGGTAAGTATTTGTCAGTGCCAAAATAGCTTCCGAAAATAGTCTGATATTGGAATCAAATTGTGATAAGAGTAGTAGTTGGGCCAGTTTAAGTTTCTCCTAAAAAGAAGATAGTGTTTATGTAGTTGCAGCAAATTGGTTTTGGTTGTATACTAAGTTCTTCTATGTATATACCGGGGTTGTTTGATGGTAAAGCTACACATGACTTAATTAGACCTTAAGCGCAATTATGCATATCGCGAAATAATTAATTATTTTCTGCTGTAATCAATACAAGCCTACGTTGCTTCCATTAGTTAGCGCCTACTTTTCATTATGAAATACGCACTAATTCTCTATTTTTGTTTATTGGCTGAGATTCTTATTTTGGAAAAGAGTTAGCATTCAACAGTTTTTCTCTATTATTTAAGAAGAATAACCTAAATGAATTTGTTAATTCATAGGTTTCTACCTCATCAAATGGTACCCAGCGTAGTTCTGCTGCGTCGCTTGCAGCTGCAATCTCACCGCTAACAACGCGTACGAGGTAGTCAATGACAACATGATGATACTTTATTTTTCCCTGCAGATCAACTTCGACCTGGCTTACTACATCGATTAATTTTGGGTCTTCAACATCAAGCAGTGTTTCTTCTTTTGCTTCGCGAATAACCGCCATCTCGATTGATTCACCTAACTCTACCAAACCACCGGGGATTGTCCATTTACCTTTAGCGGGTTCATTGCCCCGTTTTATGAGTACGATTTTGTTGTCTTTAACGATTACAATGCCTATACCGACTATGGGTTGATCAGGGTAAAGTCGTTTCAAGATAGTGTACCTGTATGAGTTTATGTTGGTTCTTTCTTAAAGCTTCTATGGATAGTTATTTATTCGTATCTTAATGCGTCTACTGACTTGAGTTTTGAGGCACACCATGCTGGGTAGAGTGCAAAGTTTTTTGGTCTTACTTGTTTAGGTATCGCCAAGATAACACTACACATATTGCTGTAACTATAACAGCAAAAGCGCCAACGAAAGCAAAGTCTAGTAATAGTGGTCCATAACCGTCATTAAATATCATTAAGCGTCTTACAGCGTCGATGGTATAGCTAATTGGATTTACGCTTGCAATCGCTTGTAGCCAATTAGGCATTTTTTCGATCGGGAAGTATGCGCTGCTGGCAAACATTAAGGGCAATGTAATTAATTGAAAGATTGCTTGCGGCATCTCCATCCGTGTTGCTCGGAGAGTTAGTGCAGTGAACATTGATGATAGTCCTACACTGATTAGAAAAACTATCGCAAACACTCCAAAGATGCTAAATGCAGTAAAGTTTGTCCCTAGTACAAGTCCTAATGCGATTGCGACTATGGTTACGATGCCTGCTTGGAATATTGCACGTATGCTTGCAGATAATACCTTAGAGAGGATTATTACTGACCGGGCTACTGGTGTGCTAAGGACCTTGTTCATGAAGCCTAGGCGTTTATCCCAGACTACTGACATGCCTGTGAATGCGGTTGTGAAGACTGTGGTGAATGCAACCATACCCATAGCCATGAAACTAAAGTAGTCTGTTGTGCCAAAGGTGGCGAGCATAATTTGCTCTGAACTTACACCGGGAATACCTTGAGGTATCATGGCACCGAGGTTCATTGCTTTACCCAGTAGAGCAAGCCAGAGTACAGGTTGGATTATACCCATTATGAATACCAAAGGTTGTTGGTACCATTTCTTTAGTTCTCGGTTAGTGAGCGCCCAGAGACCATGGAGTTTGCTTTTTGAAACTTGAGTTTCTATATCGTTGTTCATCGGTGGCCCCTTCGCATTGCCATTTTCTGTGACATTATTGTTCCATGAGACTCTTCAGCATCTCGCATAGATCGCCCAGTGTATTGCATATAGACTTCATTAAGTGTGGGTTTTGACAATGACAGTTTTATGACTACATGATCGTTTTTTCTTAGTGTTTCAATAATTAAAGGTGCGGTTAATTCGGCGTTTGACGATTTGATTGTGTAG
>JAAZFA010000421.1 GCA_012511995.1 Thermoproteota archaeon
ATAACTACTTATCCCTCTCACCCAGCGAGTTCGAAACCCTCTCTGCCGATATCTTATCTGCGCTGCACTCTGTGCATTTCGAACGCTACGGTGAAGGGCGCGATGGTGGGGTAGATGGTAAGTTTGTTACAAACGATGGTGGCGTATGGATAGTGCAGGCTAAGCGCTATCGAGATGTAAAAGCACTGTTACGGCAAATGGGGCATGAGCAGAAAAAAATGCAGCAACTTCCCCAGGCCCCAGCTCGATACTTTTTGGTTACTGCCTGCTCGTTAAGCCCAACAAACAAAGCAGCCATTCAGCAAGTCATGAGGCCGTTTATTTTATCTACGGGCGATATTTATGGCGCAGAAGATTTAGATGCGTTACTTCACCAGTACCCTGCTATTTACCGAAAACACCATCGTTTATGGTTGCATGGCGTCGAACAATTAACCCAGTATTTGCAACGTGCGCATTACCTACGCGCCGAGGCCACATACGAGCGTATTATTCACGAATCAAAAAGTTATGTCGCGCACAGTGCCGAGCATGCAATCAATCAGCAACTAGCCACGCAGAACAGTTGCTTGATTGTGGGTGACCCCGGCATCGGCAAGAGTGCCACCGCTGGGCAAATAGCTTTACGTCACTTGCTTGAGACACCTCAAGCAGAACTGATTTGGATTGATGACCGTAATTTTGAGCAAGCGCTACAATTGATCCGTGCTGATAGCCCGCAAATTATCGTGATGGATGATTTTTTAGGCGCTACGTTTTTGCATGACGATGGCATACTTGCGTTTCAGCGCGATTGGCAGGCTTTATTGCGTACCGCGCAGCGTGCCAATGAGCGACTTAAACTCTTATTCACCACGCGTAACTACATACTTGAACAGGCACTTGCGCAAATCGATGATAGCCAACCGCTGATTGCTCAGCTGTGTCAGTGTGCTGTGTATATTGAGCATAACAGCGCTACTAAACTAGAAATCACCTCATTAAACATATAAATCTTATAGATATAAATACAATGACCGAACAGCAACCTTTAGTATCCATAGTTATCCCTTGCTATAACCATGCACAGTTTGTACAAGAAACAATTCAAAGCGTTATAGATCAAGATTATCAAAACATAGAGTTAATAATTATAGATGATGGCTCTAAAGATAACTCTGTCGAGAAAATTCAGGAAATGATTTCTGCTTGTGAAAAACGCTTTAAACGATTTGAGTTTAGACACAGACCTAACAAAGGGCTGTGTGCAACCTTAAACGAAGCACTTGAATGGTGTGAAGGAGAATATTTTGCACCTGTAGCTTCAGATGATTTAATTAAACCTTATAAAACGACTATACAAGTAGACTTCTTATTACGAAACCCTAGTTTTATAGGTGCTTTTGGTAGTGCTGAATTACTTTCTAAAGGTAGAACGAAACAAAAAGTAAAAAGAAAGTACGCTGAGTATGACTTTAATGATATTTTTCTTCATAAACACTATTTGCCGGCTTGCACACAATTACTAAGATTGAGTCGTGTAAAAGAAATAAATGGATTTAAAGAGCACTTAATTATAGAAGACTGGTCCATGTGGTTATTTCTTACTGATAACGGGGGCAAGCTTGTATGCTTAAATGAGGTTTTTGCTAGCTATAGACGCCACGATAGTAATATATCCGCTGATTTAGATATAATGCTAAGAGGAAGACTACAGATAATTAATATTTTTAAAGATAAAGAGCTTTATACTCTTGCCAAAGCAAATGTAATGCTTGTACAAGGACGTGACACTCTAAACACCAGAAAGAAAGGATCCATAAAATTTATTTTAAAAGCAATCGTTAGTAATCCACGTTGCATTCTTACTAAATCATTCCTGTCCTACTTCGTTAACATTTTCTTTAAAAACCCACTCTGAAACTATATATGAATAGCCAAAGTAGCATAAAAGCACCACTTTCAATCTGGAGTTTTGTTTTTGGATTCATCCTTATCTTTTCTTTTTTCACACAAAAGTTAAGTCTTGACATTGGGTTTCACCTAAAAGCATTTATGTTTTTTAGTGCTTTTACACTATTTTATATCTCTGTAACGAAAGTCAAAGTCAATTTTATTTTTGAACTCCATGATCTTATACTTTTAATTTTCATATTGTATGGAGGCACTACCGTTATTTATGCTGCAGACCAACTAAGCACCTTAAGGATGTTTTTTGGTTCTTTAATAATATTTTTTTGTTATTTTTCTGTAAAGTTATTCTTTATTAACTATAGCTTTAAGATCTCAGACGTAGAGCGTTTACTTTACTTTGCCTCATTAAGTTTTATCATAATTTCGTTAATTATGTACTTTTATGGGATGTATATAATTGCAGGTGATTTTCAATCTTATGAACATATAAGGGTTTCTGGTGTCTATGTTGAGCGCGCTACGCCCAGGTTAATAGGCTTAGCTCTTGATCCTAATATATTTGTTGTATATGTAACTCCAATATTTTTTTACTTATTGCTTAAAATAAATAAAAATATTTTTGACATTATTGCCTTAACCTTAACAGTTTTATGCATTTTACTCTCTTTATCACGTGGTGGGATACTGGCTATCTTATCGGTAGTTTTGATGTTGTTTTTTTTAAAGTCTATTATTGCACTTGTGAATGGAATACTTAATAAAAAAATACTTACTTGGCTTTTAATTCTTTCTATTGTTTTCATCTTTATATTTCACTCTTTAGATATTCACAGCAACATAAGCTCTATTATTGAAAGAAGAATATCTTCAATTGCAGACGGAAGTGGAAGAGTAGATATTTGGAAAAACCTTTTATCTCTTTGGGCTGAAAATCCTATTTTTGGTATCGGCTGGTATAACTTTTTACACTACAACATTGAACTCTTCGATAGAGCAAATTACGCTCACAACACTTACCTTGAGGTTCTTGTTGAAACTGGACTTGTTGGCTTTACTCTTTACACATCATTTCTTTTAGTAATTATTCACCGAGTAATAACTCTTGTTTACCAAAAGCCAGAACTAAACTATCTGCTTTATTTATTACTTTCCATCCTTGTATCTTTCGTTTTTTTATCATTAATTATCAATGAAATATTCTTCTTGTTATTAGCAATAATTTCTATTTTTTCTTATAAGACTAAGCTAAACAATGCATAAGATAAGCGTTCTCATATCGACTGCGAACAACAACATCAGCAATTTGATTCTTCCAAAAAATCAAAATATTCATTACGTTGTTGTTCATCAGGTATTTGATAATAACTGTATTGACTTGCTCTACGACAATCTTTTTGAAGGTCGACTTGACGTTACTTACAAGCGTTTGGATTACCCTGGTCTCTCTAAAAGTCGTAATGTGGCCTTAGAGATATGCACTACTAAGTACGGGTACATAATGGATGATGATGTTGAGGTTGACTTAGACGCAATTGAAAAGCTAGTTGATTTCATGGAGCAAGAAAAGGTCGATGTGGCTACATGTCAGTATCAGTTTAAAAGTGGTAACTCACCACGCCCTTACTCTAACTCAACGTTCGTTCACAACTCCCTAAGTTCAGCGCGTGTTGCGTCTATTGAGATTTGTTTGAATATTCAGTCTTTAAAAAACAAAAATATTTCGTTTGATGAGCGCTTTGGACTAGGAACAAACCTTCCATCTGGAGAAGAGTACATTCTTCTAACAGACTGTTTAAAAAACAACTTAGCGGTTAAGTATTATCCCATTATCACAGGCATCCACCCTGATATAACATCAGGGATGGATTTTTATTCGAACTTCCCTAAAATCTTAGCAAAACGCGAGATGTTTAAACGGATATTTGGCTGGAAAAGTTTTGTTTTTATTTTTGCATTTTGGTTGAAAAAGCTTCCTGCTGTACTTAAAGAAGGTTATGCCATCCCTTTTACAAAAACCTTGATGTTTGGAGTTAAATAAATAATGGCATTAGTTACCATCATAACCCCCTCTTACAACTCCTCAATTTTTATCTTGAAAACACTTAAGTCAGTAACTTCTCAGTCTTTTGATAACTGGGAAATGATCATTGTTGATGATTGTTCCTCTGATAACTCCGTTGAGGTGATTCAGTCTTTCGCTGATCAAGATCCGCGAATTAAGCTGATTCGGTAATCCTCCCACAAAACCTGAAGTGACCCCCAAAAGTTGGACATATTAAAAATCCGAATTTTGGGAGTTTATTTATGTCTAGGAAAAAACACAGTAGCGAATTCAAATGTCTCGTTGTTCAAT
>JAAZFA010000422.1 GCA_012511995.1 Thermoproteota archaeon
GGGTTGTATATGTGTTGTTTTTTTTGGGTTGGTAAGGTTTGTTTGGTTGTCGGGGTTATAGGTTAGTGTGTGGGTTTGTTTTGTATTGTGTTGAATTCGGTGTGAGTGAGTGATTTTTTTGTATGAGTTTTGGTTTTGGAAGGTTGGGAGGGGGGGGGGTTGGAGTTTTCGTGACTAGGCATAGGTTAGGTGTTTTGTAAATGGAGGTCAGCGTAGTGGTTGATTTGAAAATTTGTGTGGAGTAGGTAGGTCGATTCTTGGAGGGTACCGGTAGGTTTTTTGTGGGGTAAGTGGGTTAGGGGGGAAGTGTGTGAACTTGGTCTTGAAATTTAGTCTCTGCAATTTTGTTGCCATGGGTTTCTTCGTGCATGTAAGAAACGTCTTAGGATCAGTTAAGGGGGTTCGATGAGGTATGTGTTGGACTGAACTAGACGAGAAATAGCTGTGAGGTTTGGTTGTTGAGTGTAAGGGTTATCGGCGAGATTGTAATGGTTTTGGAGAGGAGTCCTGATGTTATTTTTATGAAGCTAATACGGTTTGGCGTGGTGATTTCTTCAAAGGTCTTCTGTGGAAAATGTGGCAAATAAAGTTACTGAATCTGCCACAACAACGTCGATGTCTGAATTGGAAATAGCCAAGTTTGAGGAGTTGCCGACTGGTAATGGGGCGATTGGGCTGTTGCGGGGGGTGCTCTTCGGCGGCTTTAAGCGCTAGACGTCTCCAAAGATGAGGCTAAGAAGTTGCGGCTGGTAATTCAGGGCGTCAAAAACTACATTCACCTAGAAGTGGATTACTTGTTGAGGATACGGCGAATAGAGTCAGAGACGCTCTCAGAATGGAAGCACTTGGCAGCATCTTGGAAAATACAGCTAAATAGAGCGCAAACTCCAGAGGAGAAAGCCAAATATGAAAACCTGCTCAGCAGCGCCCAGGAGCACATCAAACAATTCATCGAAGCCGGCGTCAAAGAGGTTAAAGAACTCAAGGAGGTCGGTTGATGTGTCGATGACTAAAAAAGAAATAGACACCCTCCTCAGCGAGGTTAAATCGTTAGCTGATGAGGCTGAGCGGCAAATAAAGAAAAAAGCTTTAAGTGCTTTTACAGTGGCGTTGGCTCATAGTTGAGCACATCGTCCTTAGGAAAGCATATTATCCAGCAGAAGTTGTTATAAGTCAGTAAGCCATATATGGCTTACATAGAGACGGCGGAAAATGAGCCTAAGCATCGGTTATTTGACACCAAAACAACTCCAAATCTGGGATTACAAACGTACCGGACTCCAAGAAGCAAGTATCGCAAGAGAACTCCAAGTAAGCCGCCAAACAGTCCACAAGGCAATAGGTATCGCCCATGCAAAAATCGGCGAATCCCTCGAAGAAACCGCCCGAATAAACAAAATCAAAATCCAAACCGTTAACCCTCATAGAGGCTTCCTTTTAGGCTACAGCCCCCACTTCAAAACCAAGACATTAATCACGTTCTCCACACAAAACGGCATCCAAGTCTGGTACAAACATGAAGGCGACTGCAAAAACTGCGAACGACTAAAAGAATGCAAAGAAACTCTAATCGCAGAAGCAAAAGAACGCAACCTCGACCTGCCAACAGACTGCCTACCCTCAGATTATGCGGATAAATTGTTCTCCGCCATAACAGGTGAAAAAGATTGAGTACGGGCGGCAAAATTGTAGATTGGTGCAAAATACCGCCGCCGGCGCCCAAAAACGACCGCAAAAAACTGCTTGCAAGCGTAATACTGTGCGCAATACTAAGCGCCAGCATCTTCGTAGGTTTACCTATCTATAGTATCCTTTTAGCTGGATCAGCCGGCAGTCTCGCCGCGTCAGGAACCATTCTTTCAATCGCCAACTTAGGACAAGGTCCCCTCTACTTGCAAAACGCAACATATCAACAAATAGCAGAAGCAAACAATGCAACCATACAAAATTACGACTTAACTATGGAACACATTGCCAATAATGGATCAAGTATTCTCTATTTCAGTGCTACAGGCTTTAATGGTGCCGAGACTTCAGCTACTATAAATTCAACTATAATCAACTTGGGGGATAAAGATTTGACTGCAATTTCCATCGACATTTATCGGGGCAACAACATCTTTGCACAAATAAACGGACCCTTCTTTATCAAAGCGCATTCCGTAGGCTCCGTAATCCTCCAGGTCTGCAACTTGACATTGCTCTCAAAGGACGAGGCGCAGTTGATAACACAGTTCCGTCATGAAGGCGAAAGTGACGCAACAATATTTGCCGGTCGCGTTATGTACCCGATGACGCTAATAACCTTAGAGAACATTACAGCTAGTTACGAAACGTTTGTTTTTCCCACAGCTTATGTATGGTCTAATTGTGCCTAAACTGGCTAAAAAAGGGAAAGTAAGCTGTTTGGGGCTTACATTTATTTAAACTTACCGCAATACAAATATGTGGCGAGCCCTTAAAAGATGACAGAGAGATAAGTTTGAATAACCCCCTATTAAAGGCTGAAAATGTTTGTTCTGAACCTGATTTCTCATTCTTACTTCATTATTCAAAAGGGGGGAAAACCAGAAAAAGAATCTTAAAGAATCTCCTAAACGGTTCCAGAAGTTGTAATCGAATTGCAACAGAATTGGGATTGAACTGGCGTACTGCATATAGACATTTAAGGATATTAGAAAAAGAGAGGTTAGTTAATAGGTTTGATTTTGGCGTGAGAAAATTCTATAAATTAACATTGAAGGGAGAAAGGGTTACCAAGATTTTCCTAAATGCGAGGCAATTATAACATGGATACCTTAATTGTAGATACAAAAAATCTCGTCAAGACTTTTGGAAAGATAGTCGCATTAAACAACTTGAATTTGCAGGCTCCAAAAGGAATTTCGGGGTTTGTCGGAAAAAA
>JAAZFA010000423.1 GCA_012511995.1 Thermoproteota archaeon
CCCGCCACCTCCCTCAACGAATTTATCCTGCATAATAACTTTACCCTTCTTTTTTCAGCCTTATTGGTAGTTTTGAGCGGGGGGTAGTAATGTACAAAAATTTTTTTTATTCTTGCTACCACCTACTTTTTCTGTGGAGAAGAAAAACAGCTGCTTTTTCCACAAAACCTGTTTTTCTTCTTTATACTGAACGCTTTTTTGCATGAATGAAAAAGAAGGAGACAAGCTTGCAGCACACCAAGCGTCTTCTTTCTTCCTCTTTTAATTTTGACTTTCAACGGCTCAAAAGAACAACAACAGTTTGAAAAATTAGCGTGTTGTTGTTCTTCTTTCAGCTTAGCTGGACTAAGAGCAATCTTGTCGGCGCAACTTCCAAGATTTTTTCGAAATTTAACGGTTGTGTCTCCTAATCGGCTAGCTTTCCTAGGTTATCGCTATTTGAATGGTTGTGCTCCTTGGGCGTAAGTACCTTTCTTTCATTTCACCATAAACGCGCTCGTTACAGTACCTGGCGAATAAAATGTTAAGCAAGTTCCCAAGACCTTTTTTGCTCCAACACATCCACTTATGCTTAATCCCCTTTAGCAACCTCACCCACCAAACGCTCAATTAAATTATCCGTCATGGAAATTTGAACCCCCTTCACAACTAACCTCACAAAAACCACCACATAATTAGCCCAATTCTTAACAAAACAATCAACAACAAGCAACCCAACCTCAAACAGCCCCCTGCTAAACACCCCAAACCCTCCAAGCACCCAATCGACCCCCCACTTCAACCTCTCAAAGTCACCATCAACAATACGGCTATTAACAGAGTTACAAAGAACCTTTAACACAGTCTCAAGCTTATCTACAATAACATCTCTTTGCTTCTTTGGCAAATTTGCACTCCACAAATAATACCCCACATCACCTACACAGTAACGAACACAAACTTGGCAACTAAACGCTTTTTCTAAAAAAACATTACAAAGAGAAAGCGCATTACCAAACACAGCCGCCTTAGCCCAACCCCTAAACTGACGCACCGTAATCTTCCAATCCTCGTTTACACTAAGCCCCAAAAGACCCTTCCCCCCCCCATAACTTGGTTCTTTCCTAAAATAACGTTAATTTCATTCTTATTTCCACCTAAGCTATGGCATTTAGTCCCATCGCCCTCAATCAAATCCTGACTTTTCATAGGCAACTTCCTCCCTTCACTATTCATAAAGTCGCCCAATCTTTGAACACATTCCTGAACCCTACATTTAGATACATGTACGTTTATGAGATTCTCAATCACAGTCGTTGAGTCACGATATATTAGGTAAGTAGCTATTTCTGCACATTCTAAGGTTAAATCGTCAATGATTCTCTTCTTTAGCTCCACTCCAACATACACAAGTAAAGGTCACATGATAGAGCCATTGTCCAAGCATCGTACCTTTGTTAGCTTGAATCCTACTTTGCCATGCTTTGTACTGAGGGTTCTATTTGTGCTTCCAACCCTTTTGAACTTCCTATCGTGGCTTCTTAAGTATCTTGGACCACATAGGCTAAGCAAGAGCTCGTTTTGAAGCTTTAGTATGGCTAGCTTGAGTATTTCTTTTGGGATGTTTATAGCGTTTAGTTCGCGGGATATGTTGGCAAGGCTTAAATCGCTTTGAATCTCTACTTCTGTTTGGATTGAGACCATTTGAGTTCCATTTTTTGTTGTTTGGCGATAGCATAGGATGGACTCAACTCAGTCCAAAAAAGTTAACCGATTAGAAGACAGCACCAAATTTTTTGGTTTCACCAATTTTTTGTTCCTCCGTTGATTTGTTTGGTGAAACTACTTTTGTTCTTTAGAGATTTAAAATCGGTAGAACAGTTATAGTAAGTGGGTAACCGACTTATAGTAACTGGGTAACCTAGTTATGGTAATCGGGAGGTAAGTGAAAGTGAACGTTTTTACGGAAAAATGGTAAAATTTTTCACATCGGCAAAAAATTATTTCAGTAGATTTGCCGTAACACCGAATAAAATGTAAACTAAAGAGTGTGATAGATTGTTAGACTATTCAATGGGTCTAACGTTTGATAGGTCAACAAAATGACTTTAAAAAACATTCTACTAAGAGTTTTGCTCTCCGTTTATGATAAAATACAACCACAACTACAAGCAAGACAGTAATGACGCCCAACAAGGCAACCATTGTAATCTGCATCCAGTCCAAGCTTAACTGAGTTACACTTTTGAGGGGCAGACTGATTGGGTGTTGCTGTTGGGTTCTGTGAAGGTGAATCAGAGGTCTTTGGGGTTGTCGATGTGTCGGAGTTCGCAGTAGTGGAGCTATCGGCTATGGTTATTGTTTGGGTGGTACTCCAATCACTTGCTAAAACGAGAGTTCTTAAATTATAACGAAACATCGATCTAGCTTTCATTATAAAGAGCTACTTTAACTTGGAAATCTATTTGAGCGTTAGAAGGATAGTTTGCTGAAATCGATACTACGGTATATTCAGAGTCAGAAACCCCTAAAGGTCGGAACTCTACACCCCCATGCACTGCCATCGAAACTTTCGGGACATATGTATAGGTCCCGCCAAGACTCTTCAAAATGACCTTTCGTACGAACACCATACAAAAAAAGGTAGTCTTGGTCATAGATTTGGTTCTTAATCGATAATACGATAGTCTTATTTTCCACATGAGAGCCTGGGCAAGTTATGTTTTCTCCAGTGTAGGGGTCTACGGTTGTTTTTGCTGGTCTGTCATAGGAATTATCAACAAGCTTTAGGGTAAACTCGGGTATGGATAGTACGTGTGTAGATTCAGAAGAAGATTTAACCATTGTTATGCTCGATACTGCTAAGATAGCGATAAATAATAAGACGAAATTTTTATGCAAAGTTACCATAGAAAGTGACATGATTATTTATGGCATGCTTGAGATAAAAAGTTTACCACCCTTTCTACTTTTTCCGCTTGAAAAATTGAGTGTTGACCCTTCAAACCTATTTTTCATCTACTAACTAGTGTGCTTTCGCTATTTTGGCGCTTTCCTGTCAATTATAGTTGCGTTGAATCAATGTTTGCATTAAATCATTTTTGAGGCTTGTTTTTATTCTTACCACTATTGAGTAATTTCAGTGCTTGAAGCACAAGATTTGTGTTAGGGTTTTCTTTGTTGAGCTTGATAATTCGCATTCGACCAGTATGTTGATCTTTAATTATGTCTTCTTTTTGTAGGATTTGCAGTTCAGCATTAGTTTGTGGATATTTGCCGCGGATTCCCAATATGAGTTGCATTATGTTGGTTGGTCCATTTTCAGCCAAGTATTTGATTATTTTTCGTCTGCAAGAAGAGGATAAAACATCTTTCTAAATCCAAATCAGCTCACTTCCAGCGGAATTGTTGATTGCTTATCCTTTTAGTATTTAAGATATGTTTGCCAAATACAACGTGGAGCAGTAGAGGGTTGAGTAAAAGTGAAAACTATTTATTTCTCAGACTTTTATCAATTTAAGTTAACCATGGAAGATTTAAGTTTTTTCTGACATGTTACATACGCTTAAACCCTCTCATGATTACCTTAACCAATAAACGCTTGATTTCAAAATATAAAGCCCAGCATCAACCGATAGTCTCAAGCAGGAGAGGGATAAGTAAAAGTGAAAACATTGCTAACTAAAATAAGGCAAAAAGCAATAATTCGAAGTTATTTAATTCTCTTTAGCTTCTCGGATTACTTTTTTCTTTGTTTGCCGCTCAGCCTCATTAGTTAACGATTCAACTTCATTGAGCAGGGAGTTTGTTTCCTTTTTTGTCATCAACAACTTAGTCGGCCTCCTTGAACTCTTTAACCTCTTTAACACTGCCTCAATGAACTGTTTGATGTACTCCTGAGCGCTACTTAGTAGCTTTTCATATTTGGCTTTCTCCTCTGGCGTCTGCGCTCTATTCAACTGTATCCTCCAAGAAGCGACCAAATGCTTCCATCCTAAAAAGCCTCAGAATCTACCGCCGCATCCGCACCAAATAATCCGCTTCTAGGTGAATGCAGCTTTTAACGCCCTGAATTACCAACCTCAACTTCTTAGCCTCATCTTTGGAGACGTCTAGCGCTTAAAGCCGCCGAAGAGCAACCCACAGTAGACCTATTACCCCATTGCCTGTTGGCAACTCTTCCAGTTTGGCTAGTTCCAGTTCAGACATCGGCGTTATTGTTGTGGCAAATTCAGTAACTTTATTTGCCACATTTCCCACAGAAGACCTTTGAAGAAATCACCACGCCAAACCGTATTAGCTTCATAAAAATAACTTCAGGACTCCTCTCCAAAACCATTACAATCTCGCCGATAACCCTTACACTCAACAACCAAACCTCACAGCTATTTTTCGTCTAGTTCAGTCCAACACATACCTCATTGAACCCCCTTAACTGATCCTAGGACGTTTCTTACATGCACGAAGAAACCCATGGCAACAAAATTGCAGAGACTAAAATTCAAGACCAAGTTCACACACTTACCTTCCTAACCCACTTACCCCGCAAAAACCCTACCGGTACCCCCCAAGAGCCGATCTACCTGCTCCACACAAATTTTCAAATCAACCACTACGCTGACCTCCATTTACAAAACACCTAACCTATGCCTAATCACGAAAACTCCAACCCCCCCCCACCTTCCAAAACCAAAGCTCATACAAAAAAATCACTCACTCACACCGAATTCAACACAATACAAAACAAACCCACACACTAACCTATAACCCCGACAACCAAACAAACCTTACCAACCCAAAAAAAACAACACATATACAACCC
>JAAZFA010000424.1 GCA_012511995.1 Thermoproteota archaeon
CAGTATAGTACTGCCTGAGTGCTTGCTCTTTGCGGTCTTTAGCTGTCTGTAATTCTGATAGGTCGAATTTACCTATTTCAAATACTAACGCATCACGGTCTCTAAACTGTTCAGCTGCAAGATTTTGAAATGCTTCCAACTCGGTGATAAGTGTTTTAAGATTTGCTTCTTCTTCAGTGATCCGCACCTTTAAATCAGCACCCCTCGTTAAACAGTTCTGGAGGCTAGTATGGGATTCTACCGCAATCGTCTTGTTTTTCTGTAATGCGATGACTTCTAAACGAATACGATTGATGGTCTGTTCTCTTTCGCGATTTTCTCGTTTTATACTCGATAACAAGTCAGTTCTATAACTGCCCAGTAGTGCTTGATTGCAGATTGGGCATTTGCCTTTGTCCGTTTCTGCAAGTGTAGCTGCTCTTTTTTGGTCTTGAATGATGCTTCTTGAAGTAGCTTCCTGTTCAGCTCTCATCTGGGTGATTTTATCATCAATTTCGGCTATAAATGTGGCAAGCTGTTCATACGGTTGATTTACTGGTAATCCTGCCTGTTCAAGTCTGCTTAGACAAAGCTTCATTTGATTGTCAAGCGAAGCTTGTCGTTGAAGAAGGTTATCTACAATTGTTTTTTTACCCTCAATCCGCTCAGTTACTATGCCTATGTTCTTGTTCATGTTGGTGATGTTGGCGTTTAGTTTCACTTCTTTCCGTTTGAGTTCTTCATAGGCAAGCTTCTTCTCTTCTGAGCGTTTCAGGCGTAAATCAGCTTCTTCTAGTGCACGTTTAGCCACTGTAAGCTTTTGTGTTTGATTTTCAAGATCCATTTCTAAAAGCATAAATTCTTCGCTTATTCTGTTGTACTCAGTGCTAAGCTTCTCTAAACCAGCAACATCCGGTTCCTTTTCATAGACTCTTTTCTCGGTTTCAAAGTCCCGTTGGTATTGTGCAATGTTACTCCACGCAACCTCATAATCTGAAAGGCCAAAAAGTTCATCGAGGTTTGTTTGTCTGTCACGAGGTTTAGCATCAAGTAACTGCTTTAGGTGTTCCTGACGAAACCAGACGATCTCTCGGTATAACTCTTTATCTAAACCAGTGATAGCTTTAAGTTGCTCTGCAACTGCTTCGGTTTTCATACTAGCAATAAGTCTATTGTTTTCATATAGTTTGAGTTGTTCGGGATTTTGCGTTATGCTTTTGCCCTTACGATTTAGTCCACGAGTTAGTTTATACATATTGCCGTTTTGGTTAAATTGTACCGTAACCCGGCAACAATCCGTGCCTTCACGTAACAAGTATTCAAAACTACGGCTGATAGCATCCCCAAAGAGTGCAAAATCGATTGCATAGAGTACACTAGATTTGCCACAACCCACCCCGCCGACTACGCAGTTAAAACCATGCGTAAACGGTACTGTTGATTTGATATGGCTACGAATGTTCTCCAAAACAACAACATCGATTTTCATTTTGAAAGTTCCTCGATGACTTGCTTGACTTTCTCATCTTGCTTTCGCGTTAAAGGGTCAATCAAATTAAGTGCACCAGTTGCAAGCTTTTTTGCCTCTTCTTGACCGTAACGGTCAGCGAAAATCTGCAAAAAGTATTCATAAGCTTTAGTTTTAAGGTCTTTGAATTCACCTTCAAATATAGACCGGACAACTTCATCGGAGACAGCGGTCTCTTTAAGATGAACGATGGGATGCACATACAATGCTTTTCGGGCAGCAAAGCGAATTCTGGGTATATCCACCTCTGTACGACTAGCTTCTGCAGGTAGAGTACCTCTTAAAACTGGCACTATAATTACGTCTGGTTCATCGGCGTCTTGTACCATCTGCACAGTTTGTTCAGTAATTCTGGTTGACGCCATCCCAGAATAATCATACTCCATAATGATGAACCTGCGGGGTGACATCAACTCAATAAGCTCACAGTTTACCTGACATTGCTCGTCAACCTGAACATAATAGAATCCTTTGGTGATCGTTGCTTCGTCATAGCCTACGGTTTCTGTACAGCCACTGTAAACTAAGATACCATCTTTGAATTTGCCCTGATGTCGATCATGGATGTGTCCGCCAGCATAGTAGCAAAAACCTTCAGGCAGATAATCTGGTGATATTTCAGCTTCAATATATGGCGGCTTTATGTCGGGTAAATCGACGGCGCCATGGAATACAAAAATGTTAGCAACATCTGGTTTGGGAATCGGCGGATTTTCTGCCATGAACCTTGGCAACGCGTCGTCGGTTTTACGCCGATTGTGATAGTTAGGAATGCCATAGACGTAGCAACAATCCTGTTTGCTCCAGCATGCACCTCGATGTCTAGGTAGATGGTAGATTAATCCAGCACTATCCAGGGGGTAAAGAATTGTACTGGTAATAGTGTTTGGTGCAGAATCATGAGACCCATCGACGGTTAGGACGGGGATACCTGCGTCTTTTAAGCGTTTGAAACTACGAATAGTATTCTCTAACGTATGATTGGAGGGTCTAGCTTGATGGAAGAGGTCCCCTGCGATTATCATAAAATCGGGTTTTAACTCGATTGTTTTATCCACAAGCTCGCTAAACGCGTTGTCGAAATCTTGCCTACGTACCTCTAACCCATATTGGGAGTAGCCTAAATGTAGGTCGGAAGCATGGACAAAACTGAAAGCCTTCAATCCCCTCTCGCTCTTAACAGTTAATTTAATTTAGTAAGTGTTTACACTAGCAATTTTTAAGGTTTTACTATTTAACACTATATCCCTGCAATCCAGTGGCCATTGCAATTAAGCCGTGATTTATCAACACATATGACACGTTACATCTAGACGTAGAGACTAAGTATTTAATGGTATAACATGTTCTTCATTCTATTATATCTCGGACTTGTTTTAGCCGTTGGATTTTCCCTAAGAACTTATTTTTATGCGCCAACGTTCAAAATAGGCAATGTATGGGCTCTTTAGTGCTTCCTTTAATGTTGAATTATTCCTTTACACCGATATTTGCATTACAATCTGGCTTAGCTTAGGCGTGATTGGTTTAATCTTAGTTAATAATCTAAAAATTATGTTTAAAGTCTATTGGTTGGTTTAATGTACAAATATTATCATTTCTACGAAATATTGTTAATGTTTTAATTTCTTTCTTCTCTAAGGAATCTCTTTGGTGAGTATTGCTGTGATTTTTAATGGCTAATCTTTTTATGTTCGGTGGAGAGTAATAATAATAGTTTTCAAGTTTCCCATCGAAATTTGATGGACCATTTTTGGAGCAAGTACTGTTTGTTGGATTCTAAGCCGCAACTCTCAGTTGTAGTCCCTGCATATAATGAGGCTAAAAGAATAGAGAAAACGCTAAACGGTCTGATCTGTCCCAATAGGTTGTTTGCTGATAAAACGTGTGAAGTTTTGATTGTGATGGATGGTTGTACTGACAACACGCCTCTTATTGTCAAAGAAATAATAAATCACAATCAAAATGCTACTGCTCTGGTTTTTCCTTCAAGGCTAGGTAAGGGTGGTGCAATCATGCAAGCGTTAAAGTATGCAAAAGGGGATGTTATTGCTTTTATTGACGCGGATGGGTCTGTTTCCCCTGAAGAGTTGCATAAACTTGTAATGTTAACGGATTGTTATGATTTGATTATTGGTTCACGTTATCGGGTGGATTCAAAAATTGGGTGCAAACGGTCGTTTAAACGGACTTTGATGAGTAGAACGTTCAATGTCTTTTCAAAGTTTTTGTTTTGGCGTTTACACGACATTAAGGATACCCAATGTGGTGTTAAGGTATTCTCTAAACGGTTGTTTGATATTATTCAGAGTGATTTGTTAATTACTGACTTTGCTTTTGACGTTAACTTGATTTATTCGTCGTTGAGTTTTGGGTTTAAAGTTAAGGAAATTGGTGTAACTTGGATGGATAAGGATGGAAGTAAATTATCCGGTAGTTTTTTGAAGCAATCATTTATCATGCTTTTCTCTCTTACTCGGCTTCGGCTTTATTATAGTAGATTTAGGAAAATCTTAAAATGGCGTGGATTCGATGTTTCTACTAGGCTCTTTTATTTGTGGTCGAGAACTTGACTTCTCAGTCTTCTGTATTAGGTGAAAATTCTTCTTACTCAATTAATATCCCAGAAAGCGGCGGTGTTAAAGGTATTTCTGTTCTGATCCCGACTTTTAATCCTGATATTTCTGATATTAGAGAGATTCTTGAAAAGTTGGCAAAACAAGATTACCCGTTTTTTGAGGTTATTATAGCTAATGACGGTAGGGATTTTTATAGTGACGTTGCTGATATTTTATCTAACTCGTCGGTTTTTCATTATCGTAACAACAATTGCAATCTTGGTTTGTATGGTTCTATTAAAGAAAACATGCAGTACTGTCGATATGATCATATTTTAGTTCTTGAACAAGATATTGTTCCTATTAGTTCACAGTACTTGACCTGTTTAAACGCGCTTTTAGAGTCTTCTCCTGATAGTGTGGTGACCTCTAAACTAGTTATAGCAGCTAATACCGACTATAAGAAATATATTTTCTATAAAAGACGAATTAAAAACCTTCAAACATTCGATCGGCAAAACGTTGATTTGTCTTCAAACAGGATTGAAGAAACTGAAATTGCATTCACTAAAGCGGATTTACTAGACAAGCATATCCTTGCTCAACTTTTTTTAAAAGGGTCAATTAACGTTTTCACAGCTCAAGATATCATATTGACTTCGATTGTTCATGAAAACAAGAAATTAGTAACTAGTGATGCTACTGCATGTGAGATTGGTTTACGTGATCCCTGGAAGACAGGTTTTTTCTTAAGAAAGGAGCTTCTTTATGGTACTTCCGTGTTGGATGCTTGGCGGCATTCTAATAAAAATTGGTTAATTTCTACAAGTTATTTTAGGGAGAAAGTTTCAAGGGTATTATTCGTAGGTTTTGAAGTGGTTGCTTTTTTGGTTTTCTTTTTGTCGTTTTTGTTAGGTGCGTCGGTCTTGCCGGTTGTGTTTTTGGGGTTATTTTTTGGGATAGCTTTTTTTTATTCGCAGATGATTTTGGTTCAGGTTGGTTTTTGGAGTTTTTGGCTTCAAAGTGGGAGGCGTTTGTCTTGGGTTTTTGCGTCTGGTTTTTTTGTTGTTTTGCTTGATGTTGCTTATGCTTTGGGTATTCTTCGGAGGTTGATGTAGTATGGGAATACGAGGGCATGTTTTTAATGGGGGTTCTGGTAAGAGTGCTATTGTTATTGTTACGTTCAATAAGGTTCCTAACTTGTCAATTTTTGAAGAAGCTTCTGGTTTAGTTGATTATGTTATAATCTGTGATAACAGTTCGGATCGATCCGTTATTGAAGGTTTAAAGTCTTATTGTCAGTCGCATAGTAAGTTTGTTTTGTTACAAAACCATGTTAACTTGGGAATTTCTAAGGCTTATAACAAAGCGGTTGATTTTGCTCGAAGAATTGGTGTTTATTGGTTTTATTTTTTTGATGATGATGCCAATTTTGATACTGCATGGTTAGGTGTTGCTAGGCGTTCGTGGAGGGAACTTGAGGCTCAGAATATACCCGTTGGACTGTTGGTTCCGATAATTTCTAATAATAAGCAGTATATGCATTCGGATCTTGGGTTGCAAAGTCGGTTTTCAGTTATTAGTTCTGCGATTACTTCGGGTATTTTTACCACTGTTGATGCTTTTAATCGGTGTGGTGGTTATAATCCTGATTATTTTGTTGATTGGGCGGATTTGGAGCTTAGTCGTAGGGTGAAAAAAAGTGGGCGTTTTGTGGTTCGCTTAAATAAAGTTTACATCTACCAGGCTTTTGGTCGAAATTTGGAGAATAATAGTTTGCGTAATAAGTTGATTAATGCCTATGTCAAGTCTTCTTCTCTTCTTAGTCTTAAATTGAATAAATCTAATACTTTGTCTACTTTTTATTCTGTGTATTCGTTTTCTCGTTATCGTGATCAGAAGGTTAATGCTCTTTGGTCTATGAAGCATTCGGGG
>JAAZFA010000425.1 GCA_012511995.1 Thermoproteota archaeon
CATACTGCAGTGGAAAAATTGCATTTATTGTTAGAAGAAACCAATCTAATTTATTATGAATAGAGTTTATTGCCTTCTTATTTGTTTTAGAATTGTTCTAAGGCTGTCTTTATCAATGGCGCCAATTTCGAATAATGTATCTGCCACTTCGCTAACATTAAGTAGTGTATGCACTTTTACGCCGTTTTTTTCAAGTAACTCTTTTCCGCCTTCTTCACGATCTAAAAAGATAATTGCATCGGTGATGATTCCCCCTTCGGCACGAACAGCCTCAACAGCCCTTTTTAGTGTCAACCCGGTAGTAAGTAAATCATCGACGATTAGGACTTTATCTCCTGAGATAAGAATGCCTTCTACCCTGCGTTCCCTTCCATAAAGTTTTATGTCTCTGCGGATAAAGAGAAAGGGTTTTTTAATATTATATGCAACCTGCGAAGCAAAAGGAATCCCTGATAGTGGTATACCTGCAATACGATCAAAATTATTAAGACCTATTTCCTCGGTCATTTGTTGAACGTAGAATTCGCAGATTTCTCGGAAAGCATCGGGAAAACTTGGGATGACGCGGAGGTCGATATAGTAAGGGCTCTGTTTTCCACTTGATAGTTGGTATACTCCGAACTTTAGAGCATCGATTTTGTATAATATATTAGCCATTCTGATTTTTTTGTTAAGTGTTAACTTTTCTACTTTCATGAGATTTACCTCTTTGAGACTTGATAGATTTTATTTTTCTCCGGAATCAAGCATGCAGTTTTTTGCAAATTTTTCTGTATAATTTCTTTAAATTGTTCTTGACTATTTACTGATCCAGTATGATATGGTACTGCTAGTGCTGGTTTTGTTAGCCAAGCGATTTCAAAACCAGTTTGAGGTGTTGCACCTGGTGCCACTCCGACAGTGCAGAAAACAATATCAAACTGTTCTTTTTGACCCAATAAGGCAAGTTCAGGGAACGGAAGACTATCGGCAGTGTGGTAGACTTTAAGGTTATCTTCACTTGTGATTATGTATGTGTTCGGAGCTTGAGCATTATGGTTGCATTTTTCTGCTTTAACTTTAACTGCGTCAAGTTTGATTTCTAATCCAGGTTTTGCTTCTTTAAGATTTTTTTCGGGTATGCTATTTTGTAATTTTTTAAATGATGCCGGATCTGTGATAACTATGCATCCGGTGTTTTCCTGTATTGCTGTGACTAATGGGGGGTCCAGATGATCATAGTGTTCATGGGTAATGAGAATGGCATCTAATGTTGAGAGGTCTTTGACTTTAATATCTACAGGATCAATAACTATTGTTTTAGTTGGTGTCTTAATTAGAATGCCTGCATATTGGTTGAACCAAGTGAAAAGGATAGTATTTGATTCTGGTGTTTTTTGGATGGGCATGTCTTGTTTCCTCCATATTTATTATCGCAGGTTGTTTTAAAGAACTTATGCACAATATTTTGGTTATATGTCAGTGTTATATCAGCTTAACTTTGATACTTGCTGGTTTATATTAAGTAACAAATTCACCCCTTTCATACCACTTCGAAAGGGTGTGATTAAACTCCTTACATTCCTTGCCGTTGTTGTGAACCAATATGGCAATTTTGGAATCAACCATTAAAAGTATATGAAATTAACTATCGGATAACAAAATGCTCGTGTTTTATAACTTGACAAGAGTGGTTTAAGTAGTTAGGTAGTACATCATGAGATACTTAATAATTAAATTTTTAGTTATATTCAATAAAC
>JAAZFA010000067.1 GCA_012511995.1 Thermoproteota archaeon
ATCAACCTTTCAACTGTTTTTCTTGGCAAAAAATTTAGTGCCCCGATAATTGTTGGCGCCATGACTGGTGGAACAGAGGCAGCTATAAATATCAACGCTGCCATCGCCGAATCCGTAGAACGCTTAGGCCTTGGTATGGGTTTAGGAAGCCAACGTGCTGCCATAGAAAACAGCAGTTTAGAGCGTACATATCGGGTTGCACGCGAAAAAGCTCCCCATGCATACTTAATCGCCAATGTTGGTGGCATTCAACTTGTTCATGGTTATGGAGTGAAAGAGGTTAAACGCATTGTGGAAATGATTGATGCCGATGCCGTGGCAATTCATTTAAATGCGCTTCAAGAAGCAGTTCAACCTGAAGGTCAAACAAATTTTAAAGGCGTAATCGCCAAGATTGCAGAGATCACAGGTGCTATTGACCAGCCTGTCATCGTTAAAGAAACTGGTGCTGGTATTTCCGCAGAAGATGCCAAAACTCTTGAAAATGCAGGTGTAAAAGCAATCGACGTTGGTGGTGCCGGCGGCACTAGTTTTGCAGCAGTCGAATTCCATCGTACACCCCTGAAAGAAGATGGTAATCATCATTGCCTTGGCGAAGCTTTTTGGGATTGGGGTATACCTACCGCTGTTAGTCTTATTGAAACTACCCAGAGTGTTAAATTGCCCGTAATTGGTACTGGTGGTATACGTAGTGGCGTTGATGTTGCTAAAGCGCTTGCATTAAACGCTGATTTGGTTGGTATTGTTCAGCCTATTCTTCAAACTGCGGTTAAAGGGGCTATGGAAACTGAGAAAAAACTCCAGTGCTTAATTGAAGAGCTTCAAAATGTTATGTTCCTTACTGGAGTAGAAAAAGTCTCGGATTTAGCTAACACGCCTGTTGTGATCACTGGCAAAACTGCTGAGTGGTTATGCACCAGAGGTTTTAATTTACAAAACTATGCAAAAAGAGGATTGCATTAACGTGGATATTGAGAAATATTTAGCGGATACAGCGCCAAAAGTTGATGGTGCAATAGAAAAATATATTCCAAGAAAATTTGATAAGGGTGCTCTTCTATTCAAAGTTAATCAGCCTCTTTACAGCTATAACGTTGAACCGCTCAATAAGGCTATAGCTGACCCAATTTGGGATATGTTGGATCGAGGTGGTAAACGCTGGCGACCGGCACTTTTTTTAATTATTTGCGAGACCCTTGGTAAAATATCTGATTATTGCCTTGACTTCTCTATAATACCTGAGGTTATCCATAATGGTACTTTAGTAATCGATGACATTGAAGATTCTTCTGAAATACGCAGGGGTAAGCCTTGTTCATACAAGCTTTATGGCAACGACATAGCTATCAATGCTGGAAATGCAATGTATTATCTTCCGTTGCTTCCATTGATGGTTAATAAGGATAAGCTTTCACTTGAAATTCAATGCGCCATCTACGAGATTTATGCTCAAGAAATGATTAATCTAAGCATGGGGCAAGCTATGGATATAGCTTGGCATAAGGGTATAGCAAACGCCGATGTTCTGAGTGTACAGGATTATTTACAGATGTGTGCCTACAAGACAGGAACCTTAGCGCGTATGTCTGCAAAGATGGCAGCAGTCATTGCTGGTGCGGATCGTGAACTTGTTGAGAAATTTGGTCGTTTAGCTGAATGTATAGGTGTTGTTTTCCAGATGCAAGATGACATCTTGGATTTAATCGGTGAAGAGTTCGCCAAAAGTAAGGGTGGTGTAGGCGGCGACATTAGTGAAGGTAAACGTTCTCTGTTGGTAATCTACACATTACAGAAGGCAAATGCTTCAGACAAGGAACGACTGTTGGAAATTTTGGGAATGCATACTTTTGATCAAAAACTTCGTGACGAAGCCATTGCAATAATTAAGAAGTATGGTGCAATTGAACATGTTAAGGCATTGGCTGAGAAAATGGTTGTTGACAGTTGGACTGATGTAGATGTGTTGTTACCTATGCCGGAAGCTAAGGAAAAATTAAAAGCGTTCGCTGAATTCTTGATAAGGCGCAATAAGTAACATAGAACGGTAGTCACTTTGGCATTAGAAAATGATAATGAATTACGAGAGTTTATCCGTAAAGCTGCACTTTTAAACGCGGTTAGTCATGATGGTAACGCGCAAGCAGGCGCTATGCTAGGTAAAGTTCTTGGTGAAAAAGCAGAATATCGTAGCCGAGTCAAGGAGCTTTCTGTAGTCATAAATATTGTTGTAGCGGAAGTTAATGGTTTATCTTTGGTTGAACAGAAGGCAATCGTTGAACAGAATTGGCCTGAAACACAAAAGAAACGTGAAGCTGAAGAAAAAAAGTTGCCGTCACTGCCTAATGCTGACAAGTATAAAGTAATAACAACCCGTTTTTCTCCTAATCCAGATTGTGTTCTTCATTTGGGTTCTGCACGCGCCATAATACTCAGCCACGAGTACGCTCGTATATATAACGGTAAATTTATCCTTCGATTCGAAGATACTGACCCTAAAACTAAGAAGCCCAAACTAGAATATTACGATAGCATCCGTAGTGACCTTAAATGGCTTGGTTGCAAAGTTGACGAAGAATATATCCAGAGTGACCGCCTAGAAATCTATTATGAAATCGTTGGTAAATTGATTGGTGATGGGAACGCTTACGTTTGTGAATGCTTACCTGAAGAGTTTCGAAATAAAACAATAGGGAAGGTGGCTTGTCCATGCAGAATTATGTCGCCTGCTGACCAGTTGAGTCGTTGGCAGAAAATGATATCTGGTTGCTACCAAGAGGG